>JANPNP010000168.1:0-9593 GCA_031427535.1 Bdellovibrionales bacterium
CGACTGTAATGGCCCTGGATTAATTTCCGTCGAACAAGCTGCGGGCATTAGGATCGTAACCTGCCATGAAAGCTGTGATAAGCATTCCATAGGAAATGCCCTCTGAAACAGCGGCATAACTACTATTAAATTTTACGTAACTGCCACCGCATCCAGCAACAATTGTATTTTTCCAAGAGTTATAAAGATTTTGAACGGCCACATCTTGTGTCGCTTGCGTAGCAACAGTTGGCCTGATACCCGCCACATAGGCCGTTTTACGAGATCCAAATGGATATCCTTGACCGCTAAGATCTGGCGCGGGAGTTGGAGCTGGCGCAGGTGCCGGTGCTGGTGCCGGTGCTCCAGCGCTAGCAGCCGCAACACTTACTTTATCCACTAATAAATTACGATCGCCGTTTGATATGGCATCATTCAAAAAAGCTACAGCTATGCGGTGAACCCCAGCTGAAACAGAAACTCTAAATACTCTAGAAGCTAAACTTGTTTCAGAAAAAATTTGGTTACTTTGTGCAACTCCATCGACACGCACCTCTGTTTGAGCACCAATGCCATCTGCTAAAGTTGAAAATCCAACAACAGTAATGTCGTAGGATCCTGAAGTAGGAAAATTAAAACTATTTTCAATATAACCATTCGACCATATATTCCAAAGGTTCACACCGTTTGCTAGATCAGCACCACCGGTTGACTTTACAGTCATTGCTTCTGCTTCCACAGACGCTGGAACATTTAGTGCGGTACTAACTGGTGCAGGAGCTGGTGCAGGAGCTGGTGCCGGTGCTGGTGCTGGCGCGACAACTGCTGCGATTGAAACTTTATCAAGTAATAAATTACGATCACCACCGACAGTCGTGTCATTTAAAAATGCCACAGCAACACGCCGAATTCCGGCAGTTACGTTGATTCTAAAAGTACGCGAAGCTAAACTTGTTTCTGAAAAAATTTGGCGCCCTGCTTGCGCAACTCCGTTAACACGAATTTCAGCTTGTGCGCCCACACCACTTGCTAAAGTAGAATAGCCAGCTACTCTGACATCGTAGGCACCCGTTGCTGGAAAATTAAATCTATTCTCTACATAGCCGTTAGACCATAAATTAAAAATACCAGGGCCACCAGAGCCGCCCGCAGTTTTTGTTGTCATAAGCTCGACTTCTACTGTTGCTGGAACCGTAGCTGTTGGTGCGGCAATGGCGGTTGAACTAAATCCAAATGCCACCAAAATGGTAAGATAGATCCCTACGATCGACTGGTGTCGAAATAAATTAAAATATTTCATTTACATTCCCCCCGGAAGTATAGAAATTCAAAAATAAAATAATCTTACCTATGAAGATTACTTTGTCTTTGGTTTCAATATGTAAATGCTAACATGATTATAAACTAAAAATAAAATAACTTAAAATTCTGGCTCATTTTAAGACTTAATCGCAAAGTAATCGCAATCTTATCCACCTTATGATCGAAGAACACCAGCAACTGACAAACTTTTATTCGATTGCTAAATTACTTCATTTGATCCAAAATTAATTTTTCAGTTGTCTTAATCCATTTTGCAAACGGAGCCACTTTTGCCACCTGTGAACGTCCTCGGCAACTGAGGTAATCACCCTTTATAATACTAGGATCAACTTTGATACTATCTTCTTCAGATGCGACTGCGGAATTTATACCAATAATCTTAAGAACTCCATTTTCATTTAAAAATTGAGGTCCACCAGAATCCCCTTGGCAAAGTGAATTTTTAGAGTCTTTCCGGTTGAAATAACGGTCTATGTGCTGGCTAAAATCTGTGTCGACAACAGCAGTGCCTTTACGCAGTTGGCCTGAAGATGTGTCATACTTTCCCTTAGGATCTAAATAATCGACGGCGCGTCCAAAGCCGAAAAAATAAACGGTTTTTCCTTCGTAATTAGCGTCAGTATCTTCATCAATTTTTGCGGGCTGATAACCACTCGGCAAGGATCCCTTAAACACTAGAACCGCCAGATCATGATTTCCTTGCAGCACTGTAAAGACTTGATCCGTGGACTGTGGAGTGTAATTTGGCCGTAATTCTGTATCAATGTACTTTCCGTCCTGATAAACCCACCTTTTACTTTCTGTATTGTACTGCGAATGCACTGTATGCGCATACCCAGTCCTGCGAACCGCATTGTCATGTAATTTTGTCCTTGTTTCAAAAACAATGTTAAACCCATCGACTCCTGGAATTAATTTATCATAAAAGCAATGTGCAGATGTCAATACAGTTCTTGGGCCAATTAAAACGCCAGTACAGTACGTAATAACATCTCGCTTTTGATCCAGCAGTTCCACGGCAACGACTGCGCGCGACGCTTTGGTATGTCCTGGAAACATCACTTGACCATCGATCACGTGCGCCTGAACCACCGGGACCGTATTGGAAATACTACCTCGATTATGAAACTGACTGGGTCCACATGATGCAAACGACAAAACTAAAAATGCGGAAGCAATGACTTTAAAGCTCAAAGGGACCTACCAGTTTAAGTGTATTAAATTACAAGCCTTACTAATACGCTAAAATATCTTGCAGCACTAGGCCAATGCGTTGATTAGAAAAAAAATACCCGAATGTCTTTACGGTGATGATAAAAATTAGCTTTGATTGACGAACTTTTTGACAGTTTCTATTTTAAAAAACGCCCATTCACAACTGATAACTGAATTAATTCGCTATGGAAAAATTCGCCATTGGAAAAATTCGCCATCTAAAACGACAATCTTAGGCTCCTGTCAACTTTTTGATCAGCGTGATCGGGCCAAATACTCTGCGTAATCTCTAATTCGGATTACCATGGCACAACCATAGCAAAACCTAGTTTCTATGAAGCTAAGCCTTGGTTTTTCACTTGTAATTCTTTGCATAAACTTCGCTGCATACGCGGATGTAAAGCTATTTACTTTGCGACCTTCAAAAAGTCATTTCGAATATCTCATACCGGTACGTGAAGGATATCACTTTATTGACGAACTGAATTTATATAAGAATTCCATTCGAGGTAACAGCGATCTTTCAAGTGCAGTCACGACCCTGCAACTTGAACAGTTCAGACTGGGTCAAATTAGGGAATTAACTAATGAAAGAATATCGCAAGTCTTGATATTGGCCAACCGAGGTTCAGATCTAGGAATGCCGCTGGATGTGGGCGGGCAAGCGCGCATAAAGAAACTATCAGAAAAACTATCAAACTCGACGTCCTTAGTTGTTATGCCGCTAGCAATTGGTATTCATTTAAATGACGCGGACCGAATCGATTTTTATGAAAAAATATCATTAAATTTCAGCGGAGTCATTGCTTTAGGCGGCGCAGATGTTTCCCCCGATTTATACAACGAAGAAAATAGCAGAAGCAGGGATATTAATTTAACTAGAGATAAATTCGAAATCGAATTTTTGAAGCATTGGATTAAAAAAGGCAAAGGGTTCCTGTACGGTATTTGCCGCGGTCACCAATTGATCGCCGTCGCATTAGGTTTTAAGTTAATACAGCACATAGATTCCCACGGCGATAAAGAATGGGAAAACCACAAAATTATATTCCAAGAAACACGATATAATATTTTCAAGAAAATATTCAACGCGAAGCTATTGTCTATTCGGGTCAATAGCTACCATCATCAAGCCGTGCAGTTTTCAAATCATAATCCAGAAATCGAGCTAGCTGCAGTGGCTACAGATGGGGTCGCTGAATCCTTAATTAGCAAAGATGGTCGTATTTTTACGACCCAGTTTCATCCCGAATTTATGGATGGCTTTTTTTCAAAAAGATTTTTTTCTTATCTAAATAATAAATTTAAAGGTGGTGTTAACATAAGCTGCCAGCATTTGTTTCGGCAATAAATTAGACCCGCCCGCCCCGTTCCCCATCAGCAGCACTGCAAACGCTAATCATATTAAAAACGAAAACTGGCTTCAGCACCAATAAAATCAACCTCATTAAATAGCCTAGCCATATTTCGCGCATCATACCATGGTGGCCGAGCATCCAAATTTGCGTTGATCACTTTGTTAGACGCAAAAAAAGTAATGGTTTCAGAAGTATCGGAAAAAGGTCGATAAGAAAAACCGTATCTATAAAAGTAGTATTTGGAATCATCCGTTTCGTAGTCCATGTAAACCGCTTCATTTCTCATATGCACAGACCAGTGATGACTAAATTCGTAGTCGGCATCTAAAACTGCTGAATACGTGGAAACTCTGCCGGGCTGTAATAAAATATTTGACGGGTTATCGAAACGTTTGTCGTACTGATTGTCCTAAAGCTAATTAATTTGAGATGGCTAATTGAAAAATACGGATCACCTATTAATGTAGCTCGCGCCATAGGGGTTAGCGAGGCTTTTGTTCACCAAAAATCAAATCAGAAAAAATGACTTGAATTTTATCAAAATATTGTGTACATATATAGGTACACAATGAGGTGTGCCTATGGACTCAACTTCCCCAAGATCATTTAGAGCAAATTTAAAAGAATATATGGAAATGGCTAACGAAAAACCTATCCGTATACAAAAAAGAGAAGGTAACGCCTGTGTTCTGATGAGTGAAGAATATTATGAAGGATTGCTAAGCGAAATTTCTTCACTGCAAAGCAGTCTATTATCTTCGAATCAAGCCCTTAAGGGCGAAGTCACCGAATATAAAGTAGGAGACAAATCACGGTTGAAAAGATTTAAAAAATGAAAATTGTCAAAACACGACAATTTGATGAAGACCAAATTCACATCGAAGATCATATCTATAACTCCACTGATGATGTTAAATTTGTGGATCGATTTTTAGTAGAACTGGACAACGCTGTTAATTGGATTCAGTCAAATGTTGCAACTCCAAAAGAAGACCATGTCGGCGATCGATCATGGCCATTTTATCGTGATGGTAAAGGTGAACTAAGATATCGGTTAAAATATTTATTTGTGGACTCAAAGCCGCAAACAGTTTTCTTGAAGCGCATTATTGATAACAGGGAGCAAAATTTAGATATTTATCCTGTGCATAAACTTGATAGCTATTCTGCTGATGATGAATAATATCAGTTGAATCTTAAAATTGAAACTGTATTCAGCTTTAAGAACAGTGGATAACCTTCGTCTTTGCGAAATTGCCAGCACAGATCGCTTAGCTTTATTAATTCTTGATTTGGTTTTTGATTCATAGCACGCGCCTTGTATTTAGATTTGCGTGGTTATAAATTATTTTTTCGGATTATGTTAGAATCTGCTTAAACTGCTGGTTACAAAAAGAAGGAAAACTGATTCCGTTCAGCCAAACCCAGCGTGTGGGTTCGAGTACTGTTACGATTGGTGCACCATGCTGGACTTGAACCGGCACGCCCCATTCCTGGAAGCTCAGGATTTTAAGATCTTCAGGACGAATTATGTAACTCTTCAGAAACAAAGAAGTTTTTTAACAATAACAAGAAGTTAGCCTACATTTCTAATGACCGCCGAATCCCCTGTTTGACCGCTGATTTCCATGTTGTTGTCACCATTTTGTCACTACGATATGATCGTGACAGCAATTATCCTGGGCCAATTGACGTCACTGTACAATAAGTCCTGAGCTCATTTATTAACTTTACTAATTGTATATAATACCGTACGCTTTAAGAAGGAACACGCAGAAATGGATAAGCAGCTTTAGTTTTAAGGTCACAAGAATTTAATAGTTGGTTCGAAGAGCAAACTAAACCAACCCAAGGATTAATTCTTGCTCGTTTGCACCGAATTTCTGTTGAAGGCCATTTTGGAACGACAAATTATTTTGACGATTTGATCGAACTAAAGTGGGTTTCTGGTTTGCGTGTTTACACCGCTTGAATTGGCCAAATGGTAATTGTTGTACTTGGAGGAGGAAATAAAAATGGACAAAGCAAAGCAAAGACATCGAAAAAGCAAAAAAAATACTCGAAAAAATTAAAAAGTCCTTTATTGGCAATCCATGATCCATTCTCGTCAGAGCTAGCCGATCCTAAATTGATTAAGCAGGCTGTTCTGCAAGCCCTTATGGATGGCGACTTAGAAGCCGTGCGAGATGTGCTTATCGCGCATCTGCAAACAATTAATAAATCAAAACTCGCTTCTAAAGCCAAACTGGGAAGACAAACATTGTATGACCTAATGGATTCTAAAAAAGAATTTAACCCATCCATTAAAACTTTAACAACTATACTTGACAGCATTGCGGCATAATCGATTTCGAAAAAAAGTGTGAAGTTTTGAGTAAAAAAGATCAGACTCTTAAAAAAATACCTCGAACCTTGAAGAAAGAATTTAGTCCTACAAGGTTATTTCTTTTTGGTTCACAGGCCAAAGGATTAGCTTCGGTTGACAGTGATTACGACTTTGTCGTTATGGTTCCTGAAAAAAAGAATTCTCGTTTAAAAAGCATGGCTCAAGCGCGGAGCTTATTACATCAGAAATGCAATATTTCGGCTGATGTTTTTGTTTACTCGCAATCTGAGTTTGATGAATGGAAAAGTCAGCTGAACTCAATTCCTGAAACAGCATTAAACACAGGCCTAGAGATTAATCTGCGTTAATTTGTGCGCGAACAGTAACGGATCGTTCCTCGCGGACAACGACCAGTTTATGTTGTTTCTTATTGTTTTAAATCCAAATTTACCTCAAACTTAATTATGACTATTCGCAAACTTGTAATACTAGCTAGCTAACTTGTCCGCAAGTAAGCCCCAACCCCCTTTCTCGTTAAAGTGTTAACGAGTTCGTCAACCCGCAAATCACATCAGCTGATGACTTAGATTTAGCTTCAATGAAGTTTTTAATTTTGAAAATATCGGGACTTTCGGCGACGTACGCTCAATCGGGGCAATTATACCCATAGCATCATTCACAAGTTAAAATATTTGCCGCTACGTTGGCACATATATTGTAACAACATTTTGTATAGAGGGTCAAAGCATGCCACCAGTAGTTGATAAATCAATTCAAAAATCAGATCAGAGTGGCACGATTTATAACAACCACGATGATAGCCTTAATACCGTTCGAGAAATCCTATTAGGTTCAAAAGTTAAAGAACAAAATGAGAAGTTCGAACATTTGCAACAGAAAATACAGTTAAATTTGTCGACAATTAGAAGTGAATGTCTTGATCGCATTGGTACACTTGAAAAATACATCAAAGAAGAATTGAAGGCCATCGGCCATTCTATGAAAGATGAAAAGAGTGAACACGAAAAGGCTATCGCAAAACAAAGCAAAGCCTTAAGTGAAATTCATCAAGAAATAGAAGAACGTCTTAACTACTTATCCGCTGACAACAGCAAAGCCACTAGTGAAGTAAGAAGTTTTGTTTTGTCGTGCACAAAAGAACTAAGCGAAGAATTTCATTCTGTGCAAAAAAAATCATTGGACGAGATTTCAAAAGAAATTGTCCGAATCAATCAAAACACTGTGACAAGGATGCAGTTTGTCGAATTCTTAAGTGATTGGACATTACGCCTAAGTGACGCCAAAATGGCATCTAAACTAAACTAATGACCGAAGTTCAAGTTACAGATGCCCATCAGTTGTCAGAGCTTCGGGAAATTATTCTAGAACCAAGCTTTAAAAAATTTGACGAAATCGATTTAAGAATCGAACAGCTTGCGGGTGAAATAAACAGATCCGTCAACTCAGATTCAATTTCCTATATTCTTCCACAAGCATTTGAAAAAAGTCTAAAAAAAAATGAATCTATGATTCATATTTTTCAGCCAGTAATTGAAAAAGTCATCGAACGATCTATAGAAAACGACAAAAAGAAGATGATTGAAATTCTTTTTCCAATAATAGGTGCAACAATCAAACGATCTGTTGCTGAAACTTTTCGCAGCTGGATTCAATCTTTTGAAACTGTCGTGGAACG
Organism: Bdellovibrionales bacterium; assembly: GCA_031427535.1. GTDB lineage: Bacteria > Bdellovibrionota > Bdellovibrionia > Bdellovibrionales > Bdellovibrionaceae > Pseudobdellovibrio. Next base: position 7,898 of record JANPNP010000168.1, read on the forward strand.
ATCTTTCACCCTGGAAGGGCTAAAATGGAGACTTGAATCCAAAAAAACAGGAATTTCAGTTGGAGAAATCGCCTTTAACAGATCACTTATATTCAGAGTAGAGCACATTTTTTTAATTCACAAAGCAAGTGTAAAAATTCTTTGTCACGTGTACAGACCTGGAAGCATCGACACAGACAGCACTCTTTTAGCAGGAATGATTGACGCCGTTTCAAATTTTATCAGAGATGTTTTTATTACAAATGAAAAATCACAGCTTGAGACTCTTGTTTTTGGAAATTACAAAGCTTGGTTTTCTAACAGCGAGTCCGCAGTTCTTGTATCCATAATTCGCGGAGAACCATCTTCAGAGCTAAAGATAAAACTACAAGATATCTTAAGTGAAATTCAATTCGAAAAAGAAGAGGAACTAAAATCTACCGCAGTTGATGAACAGTCATTTCTAGAGTTAGAACCACTGATAGGAAAAGCTCTTGACGAAAGAAAAAAAGATGAGAATTCAAAAAGCAGCACATTAAAGATTGTTGCAGGCACTGTATTGGGTCTTCTTTTAGTTTTTACAGGTATTGCTGCCTTACGGTGGGTCAATTCCTATGTTTTTGAAAAGAGATTTGATCTATTGCTGGATGCTGTAAGATCTCAGAAAGGTGTCTACCTGGTGGATTACGGGAAGACTAAAGTACGAACAGGTTTTATTACCACTTTTTCCGAAGATCCAAAAACAACACAAGCCAATATTGTGAAAGCCGCTAAAGATTTAAAACTTACTGAATCAAGCGTGACGTTTCACGTCATTGACTATGCCATTTTTCAAAATACAGGTCGAACTAAAAAAACACAGCAGTTCGAAGATGGAATTAACTCAGTTAATGGAATTGCGCTGACTAAAAACATGCATATAGATTCTAAGGCCATTGAAAAAATAGTAAATACTTTTGAACAAAACTACTTTCTTGGCAAAGAGTTAAGAATTTCATTCATTGGCACTATAAATTATACCAATTCAAATATGAAAAATCAGGCTGATTCCATATCTGGTCTACTGCGGTACATGCTTGAAAAACGGGGCGTGTTGGATTTTCATCTTATTCGCACCTTGGAAAATAAAACAGTTAAAGAAATGACACTCTATGTAAAGCAGGAAAAATCAAAGTTTAATCAATCTGTAAATGAGTAAATTTTGGTTAATGTAAAAAATAAGTTTCACAGCAGGATTTTTCTCATCATAGGAATTTTTGCAACTGTTCTTTTTGAATCTCAATTTCTAAGTTTGCCAAATTATGAATATTTATATCTTTTTAGAATCTCAATCGGACTTGTATTGGCAATGGCAAGACCACCACTTGCAAACTATTTTTTAGTCAGTGGTATAACCTTGGTATGCAGTCATTATTCGCTGGGCCGCCCTGCCGGGGCTGCTGGTCGACGCCGACCTGGCCTGGACCCATGCCCGCTTTGCCAACGCCGACCCGGCCGGCAACCGCATTCCCAACAGCGTCGACAAAGTGGCCTCGCTGGCCGTCACCGCGCAGGGCGGCGGGCCCTGGTCGGCCAGCCTGCAATGGCGCTATCTGGGTGCGGGGCCGCTGGTCGAAAACAACAGCGTGCGCTCGACCGCGTCGCTGACGGCCAACCTGCGCATCGCCCGCAAGCTGTCGCGCCACAGCGAGCTGACGCTGGACGTCTTCAACCTGTT
>JANPNP010000169.1:0-8297 GCA_031427535.1 Bdellovibrionales bacterium
CCACCCATATCTTTTTTCATCATGCGCATTCCAGATGAGGGTTTAATGTCTAAACCACCCGTGTCAAAAGTGATGCCTTTACCAACAAAGGCAATTGGTTTTTTTGTTGTTGGCTTTTTTGGTCGATATTTAAGGTGAATCATTTTCGGCGGGATATTCGATCCTGCTCCGGTCGCAAGTAGCAATCCCATTTTTTCTAACGCTATTTTTTTTTCATCCCAAATAGCGATCTTAGTATTTGGAAACTTCAAATTTTTAGTTACCAAGTCCGCCATCGTTTGCGGATTCATTTCATTTGGCGGTAAATTGACAAGATGCCTAGCCAACTGCACAGACACGGCTTCAAGTTGCGCACTTGAAATTATTTGGGCTGAAAGTTTTGTCGCGTCAGATTTCAAATATAACTTTGGGAAAGTCATTTTTTTACCGGAATAAATTTGAAAAAAATTATAGGCCGCAAGTTCTGAACCAATTACAAAGGCACGGGGAATATCGACAGTTTTACACTGGCTAAAATAGATCTGTAAGTTTTCAATACTTTGACTTTTTGCAGATGTTAAAATAGCACCGGCTTGGTCTCGAAACCAGCTGTAAGTTGACTCATCCAGTAGCCCGTAATGCTGACCTTTTTTTGTTTCAGCATTCTTTAAAATCCAAACTGGTCCGCTGTGGCCAACAAAATGCTGTGTTCGCTTATCTGAATCTAGTAGCTTCTTCATCTGAAATTCTTGAGCGTGGGTTTCTAAGATTTGCTTATATTCTTTCTGCAACTGAGTTTTGTTTGTAGATCCTAAAACATAGACAATTCCATGCGGGCTATCAGATAGGCTAATTTCGAATTTTAGCAAGGATTGTGTCACAGTTTGAATACTCATATATTGACCTCGTGGTAATTGGTACTATCCTGCCTTAGTCATGACAGAATATGCAACTGTGAACATTAAGCTAGGATTGTATAACGTTGAAAATCTTTTTTTGATGTTCGATCATCCCGTCCCTGCAAATTTTGACACGCTTGCCGAAGACCAATGGCAGAAACTTTCAACTTCAGTATATGATAATAAGCCGCTAAATAAATGCTTAGAGATTGCAAAGATCATTAAAGAAAATAAACCTGACATCATGATGTTTTGCGAAGTTGGCGGTCTTGAATCTTTAAAAAATTTCAACGCACTTTTTTTAAATAATTCCTATTCCTGCGTTTTGTTAGAAGGCAATTCAAACCGAAATATTGATGTTGGCTACTTGATAAAAAAAGATCTTTCCTTTTATTATGATGTTGTCAGCAATAAGCACCGTCCCATCAATTTCTTATATCCACACGAGGTCACCTCGCAAGCCCACGGTTTTAAAATTAAGGCGCCTTCGCATACCTTTTCCAGAGACTTAGTCGAACTTCGCTTATTTAGTAGCAACCGGGAAAAGCCATTCCTAATCATTTTACTGACGCATTTAAAATCGCGCTTGGATCCCGAGCGTATTGATCCCGGCGGCGCTGAACGGCGCGCGGCTGAACTGAAAACAGCGGTTGCCATTTACAGTGAACTTACTGAACAGTTTCCAGAAACATCTGTACTGTTGTGCGGCGACTTAAATGGTTTTGCCGGAAAGCCCGCTACCGACCCAGAATTTTTACCCATTTACGCGCAAACAGATCTTCAAGACATATTTGAAGTGGCTGGGCTAAGTGTTGATAAACGCTCTACATTTTATCAAATAAAAAATGGCGCCAAAGTTGATGGGCGACAAATAGACTATTGCTTTATTCCGAAAAAGATTTGGCCAAACTTGCGGGTGGAAAATAGCGGAGTGTATTTGTATAAAGACAAATTTGGCTTGGCGATGGATCCACCCACCACGATGGAGTCCAAGTATCTGCTGCCTTCTGACCACTATCCCCTATTTTTTACTCTTGAAAAGCTGCCGATTTGATGAGATTTTTAACTGCATGAGCTTAAAAAAAATTCAGACACCAGTTTTTGAGATAACGGCAACTTCTGTGTATGTGCCAACAGAATCGGCCCCGGATCAAAACAAATACTTTTTTGCTTACAAAATTTCAGTGAAAAACAAAGGTAATCAAGATGCCCAGCTGATGAGTCGACATTGGATAATTACTGATGCCTTAGGTCACACAGAAGAAATACGCGGACCTGGTATCGTCGGTCTTCAACCACGAATAACGGTAGGACAAGCATTTGAATACGACAGTGCGTGCCCGTTACGAACGGCCTCGGGCAGCATGAAGGGTTACTACCATTTCATTAGTGATGATGGTGAACCCTTTGAAGTTGAAATACCTGAATTTTATTTAATTTCGCCCCAGGCGATGCACTAGCTTTTTAATAACACGCAGCTGTTCATTATAATCCATACTGTACACATCATTTTTTAATATTTGCTCTGGTAGAAGCGGCAGATGAACAAATAGCGAAGGCGTCTTCGTAAAGTGGTGTAGCACCTGGTAATACAATTCATTACACACATAGGTCCCCGCCGAAAATGAGATATTAAAATCATTATCATCAGCGAACATTTTTTCAAGCGGTACAGAAGTCATCAGCGCCAAATCTGAATCTGGTACGATTGGACCCGCTGCAGGTTTCGTATTTTTCTCATCGGCGTACTGGGAATAAATCCAGTTTATTGCCACTTTTTCTAAGCATATCTTAGGGCGATTTCGCGCCTGACCTAACAGCAAAATAAAATCAGGGTTTAATTCCATAATTTTTTCGTGCAGAACAGTAAACGCATTTTTGTATTCGACTGGCAAAATAATGGAAGTCACAGCAGAAAATTCGACAGCTAAAGACTTCGCAATCAGGGCACTAGGGTTTACAGTTTGACCAAGAAAGGGAGCAAATCCCGAAACTAAAATATTCATGGCGATCTTAAAAAACGATTCCAGTTCGCATCATTGCTGCTGTCAACCGTTTGATAGACATAACGCTCGTGCAAACGACCCGCTTTGCCAAACCAAAATTCAATCTCTGACGCTTCAATGCGAAAGCCACCCCAGTGTGGTGGTCTGGTGACTAGTTTACCTGCAAATTTCAATTCTATCGCATCAAGTTTTTGTTGGAAGCTTTCAAAGGATTCTATTTTTTCGGATTGGTTTGAAGACCATGCACCCAGCTGACTAAGCCTAGGTCGTGATGCAAAATAACTGTCAGATTCAGCTGGCGATAACTTTTCAGCTTTACCTTCAATACGAATCTGCTGATCTAAATGGGGCCAAAAAAAAGTGGCTGCAACCTTACTGTTTTTTTCTAGTTCTTGGCCCTTGCGGCCGTCATAGTTGGTAAAAAAAGAAAACCCACTGCGTATCATTCCTTTATAAAGAACAATTCTAACAGAGGGTTGTAAATTTGCACCTACGGTGGCCAGCGCCATGGCGTTGTGCTCTGGCACTCCTTTAATTTGCGCGGCCTTGAATAAGTTTAAGAAATTTGTAAAAGGATCTTTCTTAAAATCAAAATTCATAGGCTGCGTTTCACTTTCTGAATCAATTACTTCTTTGCAGGCTTCGCGGCTGCAGGTTTGCCTGGTGCAGCTGGAGCAGCAGGCTTAGTGCCGGCTTTTACGATTTCAAGCAATTCAACTTCGAAAACTAACGCCGAATTTGCCGGAATTCCAGGACGACCAGATGGTCCGTAACCTAATTCAGGTGGAATAAATAATTTGTATTTAGAACCGACCTTCATCATCTGCAAAGCCTCAGTCCAACCGGCAATAACGCCGCCTACTGGAAATTCAGCTGGCTGACCACGGTCGATTGATGAGTCAAATTTTTCACCATTAACTAAAGTACCAACATAGTGACACTTTACATTATCTTCTTTTTTAGGCATCGGTCCTTCGCCCTCTTTAAGAACGATGTACTGAAGTCCAGAAGCTGTTAATTTTACGCCTTCAGCAGTTTTGTTTTTATCCAAAAATTCAGCTGACTTCTTTTTGTTAGTCTCGCCTTCTTCTTGTTGCTTCTTCATCGACGATTCTTGCAACTTCATCATTGCCTTTTGAATGTCTTCTTTAGTCATTTCTGACTTACCCTGACCAGCATCTTTCATTGAAGCAACTAAGGTGTTGGCATCAAAGTCGATGTTTTGGGCTTTTAAATTCTGACCGATTTGCTGACCAATAGCATAAGATGCTTGGCCTTTGTCAGATTTTAAATCTGGTTTGTTACATGCAGTCAGAGCTAAAGCAGCTGCTGCGATTACTAAAATTTTTGTCATACGAATCCTTTCAATTATGATTTCGTTATAAAATTAAAGGCGCAAAATTCGCGCGGTTTTTATCAATTCTTGTGTTCAGCTTTAAATCATGCTCGAATTCCTAGGGATTTCAAACACATAACATGCTGCACACAACGCTATATTTTTTAGCCCTTTTAAGTCTTTCGACCGCGCCGAATTGGGCGCGCTTAAGTTCAATGCCCGTTGATGTTTTAGGTTTTTGGCGACTTTCATTCGCATCAACTTTGCTTTTCGCCTGGATTTTCATTTTAAAACGGCAGCGCCTACCGCAGCTTAATCGAAATTTTTTCTGGATACTTCTGTCTGGTCTTTTTTTCTTTGCCCATTTGTGGACCTACAAGTACGCCGCTAAAAACACCACAATTGCTAACACTATGATCTTCTTTGCAACAAATCCCGTCTGGACCACGTGCGGATCCATCTTTTTTTTCAACGAGCGCTTTACGCGACGGCTTGCTATTTCGTATTCACTAGCGGTCATCGGCATGATTATTTTGGTCTCGAGACAGTTTGCAGTGCATTCTAGCGGTCTGCTTGGCGATGTTTCGGCGATAGCTTCAGCCGTGTTCTTTTCTGCCTATATCCTGACCGGAAAAAAGGCTCGTATTTACTATTCCAATTCAATCTATGCAGGCTTTCAATATTTGACCTGTGCTATTTGCTTTTCGATTGCCGTTTCAATTTCCGGCAACCCAATCGGTGGTTACAACATGACATCCTGGATTGCCGTTGCTGGACTTGTTGTGTTCCCCACCTTGCTAGGTCATTTAAATTTTTCTTATCTCATGAATTTTATGAATTTAAGCCTGATGTCGTGCGGAAAACTGATTGAACCCGTGTTGGCCTCAATTATTGCCTATTTCATGTTTGCTGAACAGCTTAGTGTCCAGGCTGTCATTGCATTCATTTTTACGGCGCTAGCCCTGGTAATTCTTTTTATACCTACAACTTTTGTGCGGAAAAGTAATCCTTAACGGCTTCGCTGGCTCCGCGAAACGTAATCTGCGGATTTCTTTTTTCTAACGACCCCTGATACATTGGATCGTAATACCACACTAAAAGTTTTTCGATCCAAATTCTATTTTTTGCTAAACTGCGATGATTAATAAATTCGGTTTCACAGGCATCCATGTCTAACAATAGCTCTTGGGCCCGTGCTCCGCCCAGTTTGTTTTTTATTTTTTGCACCGAGTTTTTATAAGCTGCTAGAACTGACGTCACGCCTTCATTGGTAGACTGTGCATTTAGCTTCGTCGAAATATAATCCACAAAAATATTTTCAATGCGATTTTCTAGCGGTTCAATTAATAGCACAACTGCCGATTCGCGCATTTTCGTAAAAAATACTTCCGGGATATGCCGGTGGCCAATCATGCGACTTTCATCTTCAAGCAAAAGTGGAACGTGGGTATCAGCAGGTTTGATCTGCAATAATTTTACTGCAAAACGATTTTCAAAATCAGCCTGACTTGGCTGGGCGATGTCCCAAGCTCCAAATGCCGAACCTCTGTGATGAGCCAAACCTTCTAAATCAATTGCCGGATAAAAAAGTGATATTGAATTTAAAACGTGGGTTTTACCACTACCTGTTGAACCGGTTAGAATCACTAAAGGTTGTGAAAAATGTTGAATGACTTCTAGCAATTGCGTGCGCGCCGCTTTGTAACCACCGTCTAGCCGTCTGACTTTTGTTCCCTTATCGTGCAAAAACTTTTGTGCTGACTGACTACGAAGCCCTCCGCGAAAGCAGGTTAGAATCGTTTGGGGATCACGTATAACTAGTTCAGCCCACTGGCTACACCGTGTTTCAAGCGTGGCCCCTGATACGATCTGATGCCCCAGCAAAATAGCAGCGGCTTGGCCATCGGTTTTATAACACAATCCAACATCATGGCGTTCCGAATCATTTAGAATAGGTAGATTGATTGATCCAGGTAAAGCACCCTGCACAAATTCACCCGGCGAGCGCACATCAATGATCAGCTTATTTTGCCGCAAATGGTTTGCAAGTTGGTCTTGGTCAAAAGTGTTCATAAAATTAAAATTCGTGGCTGCTCAGGTTGCATGTGTGAAATGACTTCACCAATACATTTAGAAAACGGAAAGTGGGTTTTTAATTGGTTCAAAATAGCATCTGCTTTATCATTATCAACGGCTAGTAGCAGCCCTCCGCTTGTTTGCGGATCAAATAATACATTCTGTTCAACAGGTGATAACTTTCCAAAACCAGTTTCAGAAGTCACATAATCCCGATTAGAACGGTGCGCTTTGGTAAGAAAACCGGCCTCGAGAAATTGTAAAGTACGCGAAAACCGCGGAACCTCAGAAAAATTAATTTGCAGCGCCACTTTGCTTGCTCGGGCCATTTGCAGGCTATGCCCCAGAAGTCCAAAACCTGTAACATCCGTGGCTGAGCGAATCGCATCTGCAAAGTTACCGATGCAGCTAAGAACTGAATTTAATTGCGCCATAGACTGCAGTTCTTCTGTGATCTCTGCTTCCGTGACTTCACTTCGTTTTAATGCAGCCGTTGCGGTGCCCGTGCCAATTGCTTTTGTTAGGATAAGCTTATCGCCCACTTTCGCTGAAGCATTCGACCAAATTTTTTGAGGGTGAACATAGCCAGTTACAGATAGGCCAAATTTCAACGTGTCATCATCAATTGAATGGCCTCCGACAAAATTGGCCTGCGCTTCTGCAATTTTATCGCTAGCACCTTGCAGAACATCGGCGATAATTTTTTGCGAAAGTGTTGCAATCGGAAATGCTAAAATTGCCATTGCTGTGTGTGGTTTACCACCCATGGCATAAACGTCACTTAGTGCATTCGCCGCAGCGATTTGGCCAAACAGATACGGAGTGTCTACGATCGGAGTAAAAAAATCCAAAGTCTGAACCAGCGCTAATTGCTCGGACACTTTAACAATGGCTGCGTCGTCCATTAACCCGCCATCAACCAGAATATCTGCAGACGTTTTAGGAAATTTTACTTGGCCAAGAATTTGCCGTAGTTCCAAGGCTGGAACTTTCGCAGCGCAGCCGCCTTTTTGTACAGTTTGGGTTAAACGAATGGTTTCTAACATAAGCGTTTTTATTGCATGGATTTCCTAAATAAGGCAACCTTTACAGCAATGCAATCTTTGAAATCATGGTTAAAAGTTGTCTTGTTTACAGTCTTACTTGGTACATTCGCCCGGATTCTATTTTTTGTAGTGTTGGGCCCTAAAAAACTGCAAGTTCTTGGCCCAGAAACACCGTATTTAGAAATTTTATCGTCATTTATTCTGGGTCTTCGGTTTGACCTCAGCGCCATATGTTATTTAACCCTACTGTTCTGGCTTGTAAGCCTTTTCCTGCCAAAAACACTATCCCTAAACGTATGGAAAATTTGTTTAACATTTTGGTCATTTTTATTACTAATCGATATCGGTTTTTACTCTTTCTACAATGACCGTATGAATGTCCTTATGTTTGGTCTGTTCGAAGATGACACGTGGGCTTTGGTTAAGACTTTTTGGAAAAACTACCCTGTTATTCCAATACTCATTTTAACAGCCTTATTCTATTTATTTTTTAATCGCTTAATTCATAAAAATTTTTCGATCAATCGCGCATATCCCAATTCAATTTCTAATTTTAAAACTCGAATGATCGTGTGCATTTTATTACTGTTTGGTGGGCGTGGAACTGTTGGACTTTTTCCATTAGGTGATCACGATACAGTTGTTTCCAGCGTGCCGTTTTTAAACACGTTAAGTTTTGGAACAGCTCACGCATTTTCACGAGCCATTAAATTAAAGCGCGAGCAAGTTCGACTGGGAAGTGCCTCGTGGTTTGCGAACTTAAAAGAGTTCGGTTACATCAATCAAGAAGACCAAGCCTTTGAACATTATTTTGAAAAAAAAATTCCGGCTGGCGCCGACCGCTATTCCCTGATGAATATGTCGACAACTTTAAACTTAAAGCACGCACAGCAACCACACGTTGTACTCGTTGTTATGGAAAGTTGGGGTAATTATGTTTGCCAGGATTTGGCAT
>JANPNP010000170.1:0-6335 GCA_031427535.1 Bdellovibrionales bacterium
ATTTCTGACATGACCAAGGAAAGGACCATTCACGGATGAATAATATACACGGAGGATAATTATGGGTATGAGAATAGCGACCAATATTCCGGCGCTGAACGTGCAACGGAATTTATATGGTTTAAATATAGACATGGGCACCACGATGGCACGGTTGTCGTCGGGGTATAGAATTAACAAAGCATCGGATGATGCTGCTGGGTTAGCGATTTCAGAAAATCTCAAAGCGCAAATTCGCGGTTTTAAACAGGCAAACCGAAATGCCAACGATGGAATTTCATTAGTGCAAGTTGCCGAGGGCGGCTTAAGCGAAGTGACTTCAATGCTGACTAGGCTTCGAGAATTAGCGGTACAGTCGGCGTCGGATACCATCGGTGATCGGGAACGCGCTTACGTTGATATTGAATATCAGCAGCTAAAAGAAGAGATCGACCGCGTCGCACAGACCACGCAGTTCAACGGAACGCCGTTACTGAATGGTCAGGGCGGATTACTAGATATTCAAATTGGTGTGAACAACGTCGAGTTTCAGGACCGCATTACCTACGACGCCAAAAGCAGTAATGCCAGCGTTCAAGCAATGAATTTAATGGAACAAAATGTTGCTGGTAAAATTGAAGCCAGAAACAGTTTAAGTGTATTGGATGATGCAATCAATTATGTAAACGGAATTCGGGCAAACTTAGGAGCCGTGCAAAACAGATTGCAGACCGTATCGCAGACACTTCAAACAACAGATGAAAATTTCTCGGCAGCTAATTCACGAATTCGTGATACGGACATTGCTGAAGAATCGAGTCGGTTAGCGCGAAACAACGTTTTGTTGCAGGCAGCAACTGCGGTACTTGGACAAGCAAATACGCAGCAGCAGTTAGCACTAAAGTTGTTAGGATAGTAAAATGAAATTTAAAACAGAAGCAGTTCTATGAATTAAAACTGCTTTCTATTTTAGATGGCCGCTGTAGGTGCGGGGAAATTTATTGTAAGATCTTTTCGATTTCTTTGTTGTTTAATAACCAACGTAGAATCAGGCGGTTTGTTTTTGTAAAATCAATTTTGTCGGCCTCTGCAAGCAGTGCAAGCTCTGTTTTTATTTGTTCAGCATGTAATGGTTTTTCTAAATAAGCCCAGTCTATTGCAACGTGTGGACCTTTCCAAACTGCAGCAGCCGTTTTTCGAATGTCTTGCGAAAACGAATAAACCGGTAAGTCTACCGTAGTGGTAACCCCATCTTTTGAAACAACAGGTAAATTAGAACGCACATTTTCCTTTGCAAAAATGTAGTGACCAGACACTGTCTGAATTACTGTTGCTAAGTCGTTCATCACTGCGTGGTCAAACCAGCCAAGGGACGTTTCAGTTTTTCGTTGACCATAACTTTCTTCAAAAGAAATATTTTCGCCGCCAAGGGCTTTTAAATTATGCTTAATAAGTTCATTCTGGACCTGTATTGCAAATTGACCAAACTGGCGCTGCATAGATTCTTTTTCGAAGTCAGTGAATGAATAGGTTTTAGTGCCGATTGTTCCTTGATTAAATTTGGGATCTGCAAGTAAGGCGTTGAACTTAGTAATCCAAATATGAGCCATATCTTTTTCAACTAGATTAATAAGTGATGGCAGGCCGCCTAAGCGCGCAATTTCTTCAGCTACGAAATCTTTTTCTAATGAAAAAATTTGGTCATGGCGAGATGGCCAGATCGGCAAAAAAGGTGCGCGTACTTGAATTAAACGAACGTCTTGTTTTAACAACGAAAGAAATTTGTAACGATCAGTAGCCAATGCTTTTGCTTGTGCCACGGCATCTAATAGAACATTCTGCACGGGCTTATTTGGTACGCCTGGGTCGTCGCTAACTTTTGTTTCTGAAATATATTGGTTCAGCATGCGCACAGGTAATGTTTCAAGGCCGAACTGATAATTTCCAACACTGTAAGAAACAATTGATCGGGCGGCATCACCGCGGCTGCAGTCAGCGTAAACGCTAACGCCAGAGTCGGTACAAAATGGCGGTGTATTTTTTGGAATTTGTACATTTTTGTAAAGGTACTGCATCGTCACGAAATCGTGTGACAGCGCAGGAGCATCTTTCTGTAACTTGTCACCGTTCCACGCTGATTCTTCAAAGCGTGAATATTCCATCACCGAACTTGAACTGATAATTCCAGCCGGAGCTGCCATATTCTTATAATAGCTAAGCGCTAGGTTACGGCGGTCAGCAGCGTCGTAGTTAGATGCTAAACTGCCTGCGAAATTATGGCGAAGACCCAAGACGTGACCAATTTCATGTGCGATAACTTCAAAGACATAATCTTTGATAGCTTTTTGCATAGCCTGTTTTGAAATAGCTCCCGATTCTTCTAAAACACTGACTGAGCTAGCAAATTCACTAAAAACATTTCGGTGGCAAAGTAAGTTTGATTTAAAGCCATTTAATCCAAAGCGCTTTTGTGATCCTTCTAAGATACGCACGCGTTTTTCAATTGCAGCTTCAGTAAACGCCGACGGGAAAAATACCTGAGCATGCGTCACTTCACCAGAGCGGGGATCAATGTGGGCATCAGCAAATGCGTATCCGGCAGAATCCCAGTTGGTCCATTGAACGATATTGTAATCTGGATTTGGTGCTGTTAATTCAGCATCAGTAAGTTCGATCACCTGAATTTTATTTTCACCTAAAGTTTTATTCCAGTATAAAATTCCGTTGCGGACAGTTTCTTTGTAGTCAGCCGGAGTGTTTGCAGAGATTGCAAAAACGATTGGCTTATTTAAGTTAAACTTCATTGCATAATTAAGTTTGTTACCATGCACATCCAATAGTGGGTTGGCTTCAAAATACCCAACCTGATCATGACCCGGAGACCGCGTCGGCACAAAGCTAGGATCTGGATTGTAAGGTGCCAAATAATAACGAATTTCCAGCGGAACTAAAGTCTGCATTTGTACTTGGGCAATTTGTCTGATGAAAAAACGATTGTTGCTAAATTTAACTTCTTGAAGGTAACTAAAATTTACCGGAACGGACTTCCAGTCAGTAGGCTCGGGGAAGTCAGATACAGCCATTTCGCCGACAGTGATAATACTTTTCATTCCTAAGTTAAAATCAATTGTGATGTTGGCTTCGTTTTGTGCAAGAATTTCAAATTCTGCTAGTGGTAAGAATGACTGCGGATTATTAACTCCGACGGCGCGGCCTGCAATTGCTTCTAACATGTAAACGCGGTCACTTTTTAACGTGAAGTAAACCACGCGACTTTGTAGCGACGAAAACATCGGCGTTGGTAATTGCGATAACATGTTTGTCGTTAATAAAAATTCTTTTTCTAAAGCGGATCGTGAAATTACGACCTGGGCCAAATCTTTTTTAGAATCGTCCAAAGCCTTTGTCGGAGCCGCACTAAAAGAATCTTGAACTGCTGGCGCCGCTTTAAGTTCCGGAGCTGGATCAATTCCCGCACGCGAATTGTCTTTTGTGCACGCCGTAAAAGCCAACGCGGCTATTATTGCTGCTGTTGTTACTGTTGATTGAATAAACTTTTGAACGAAATTTGCTGTCATATCCCCACCTTTTGACATTGTAAAATGTAGTAGACTGGTAGCAGGGATAGGTAGCGGTCGCAACAGCAATGTAGCGGTGGTTTGGCCGCGGCTTTTTTATAGGCTGCTAGCAGCGAAAACTTAACGAAATTAAAAGTAGCCTGCTTACAAAAGTGGCTTATTCTGGGGTTTTAGTTTTTTATTATCTTCGTTACACGATTGCCATTTTTAAAATCTAGGACTGTAATTGCAAGCTATGGAATATAGAAAATTAGGAAATTCGGGATTAAAAGTAAGTCAGCTTTCATTTGGTTCATGGATAACGTTCGGGAAACAATTAGATAACTCGTTAGTTAAAGACTGCATCAAATATTCTTTCGATAATGGCATTAATTTTTTTGATAATGCTGAAGTGTATGCTGGTGGCCAGTCGGAAACATTGATGGGTGAAGCTTTCAAACAACTGGGTCTTCAGCGCAATCAGTTTGTATTAACAACCAAATTTTATTGGGGAATTGAAAATCGAATCAATTTTAGTAATACCTTGAATAGAAAATATTTAATGCAGGCAATTGATGGGTCGTTAAAGCGGTTGGCTACGGATTTTGTAGACGTTGTTTATTGTCACCGCTATGACCCTGAAACCCCGATTTCTGAAATTGTATTTGCGATGGATCAAATGATTCGCGACGGAAAAGCAATTTACTGGGGCACCAGCGAATGGCCGGCAAGTGCTATTGATGCTGCCTACGACTTTGCAGTCAACAACGGACTTCATCGCCCGATCGTCGAACAGCCGCAGTATAATTTGGTAACTAAGGACAAAGTTGAAAAAGAGTATTCAAAACTTTATGAAAAAATGAAATTGGGATTAACGACTTGGAGCCCCCTTGCGTCGGGCTTACTAACAGGTAAATACCTTGTAGGAATACCCGAAGGATCGCGAGCCGCTATGCCAACATTAGGATGGCTGAAAGATGAAGTGCTGCAGCCTAAAAATATGGAACTTGCAGCTAAGTTAAAAGTGATTTCGGATAAATCCGGAATTTCGATGACCCATTTGGCAATTGGCTATTGCACTTTAAATGCAAATGTTAGCACAGTTATTCTGGGTGCTAGTCGGCTAGAGCAACTTAAAGATAATTTGCAAACGCTAAAAGTTCTAAATCAGATTAGGGATGTTAAATCTGACTTAGATAAGCTTTAATTATTTATTTTTTTTCTTGTGAATTGCGCGCGCATGATTTTTTGCGTGCTTTATTTTTTTACGTTCTTTGCGGGTAATAACGCCATCTTTTTTGGCATGTGTTTTTATTCTTTTAGCTCGGGTCTGGCGGTGATTATTTTGCTGAACCGCAGCTTGCTGATGATCTGTCATCGCGGGCTCTGTTGGTTGGGGTGCAAATTGGGGATCTTGAGCAAAACTGAATTGAAAAACTAAGAGCGACAAGCAAACGGTAATTAATTTCATAAAATTCTCCTGGCATGTTAGTACGTAAGTTAACCTGAAATTTAGTTTTCGGTCTAAACAAATTAATGATGGCCGCATCATTTTGATACCACTTAGATTTAAGTCCAGTTTCTAGACCTTCATTTATAGATATCTGTGATCCGCGCCGATAAATACAGAGTGAAGTTTAAGTTTTTACTACCCACTATTACTGCAGCTTTTCTGGCGGGTTGTGCGCACAACCTACCGCAAGGTCCGCGTACTTTAACGTCGGATTTATATCCAAATGAAATTACGCGAACAGAATATTATCGTGAACTTGCATGGGGCTATGACCGGGAAGGAAAAATTCCGGAAGCCATCGAGCTGTATCGTCTTTCGCTAATGCACGATCCAAAAAATATTAAGGCCCGCATTCAATTATCTGACTCATTTCGTAAAGAAAAGATTGACCACTTGGCCAGCGCGCAGCTTAGCGAGGTCTTACGACTAGAGCCAAACAACGAAACTGCTTTGCGAAAGCTAGGGGACCTTTACCTAGATACACAAATCTATTCTAAAGCTATGGCTGTTTACACCGAGCTTTTAAGAATTAATCCGGCTGATGAAAAAGCGATGTGGGCGACGTATTATATAAATAAATTAGATAAAAAATATGACGTGGCTTTAACTGTGCTTTCAAAAATCGAAGTAGCCTTTGCCTCGGAAAGTACGCAACTGACGGTTTCTTCTGAAAAGGCTTCTATTTACCGCTTTCAAAAAAACTGGCTGAAAGAAAAGAAGTATTTGATTGCTGCCAACAATTTGCAGCCAAATTATTTTTCGCATGTCACGTTGCTGGCTGAATCGTACTTTAGATTTAAAGAGTGGCAAGAGGCTGCTGAAATTTTGCAGCGATTCACTGACACCAATGATTTTAACTTTGAGATTTCAGAAAAGCTTGCATATGTGTCTTTGCAAACTCAGGCATACGAAGTCGCACTTCGTGAATATTACAAGCAGCGACCTTTTACCTTCGATCCATTCATGACAAACATGAAAATTGCCCACACTTACTTTTTAATGAAAGATTATAAATTAGCCGAAGAAAAATACTTGTTTTTATTAGATGCCCGCAATGACGATGAAGCGAAGTATTTTCTGTCCAAAGTGTATCAGTTAACCGACCGCGAAGCGCAATCGGTCGCGCTGTTAGCGCAGTTGGGTCCAGTTTCTGAATACTACGGCGAATCGCAAATGGAAATTGCTGATGTTCAAAAGAAAAACGGCCAAATTGATGATGCTGTTAACCGTTTACGAAAAGCTCATACAAAGCGCCCTGACTTACTGGTCTTATACAAAGGTTACGC
>JANPNP010000171.1:0-5810 GCA_031427535.1 Bdellovibrionales bacterium
CCTGATTAAGCTGGGACAAATAATCAAAGTAAGAAACCCAGTTTTCAGGGACCTGTCCCTTTAACTGAAGTATGAAAGCAAGCTGTGTTTGCAGCTGGTGTTGCTTTTGCGCAGTGATATCTTCAAGTTGCGATGACGAAATTACGGCAAGCTCCGGTTGCTGACGAAGGGCCTCCATAGCTGTTAGGATCCAGTCGATTAGACGAACAAATGAATAATGCTCAAGAATTTCCAGGTACTGAGGCGAGTTTTTTAACAGCTGTCTAACAAGTTTTTTCAAATTTTTTTTATACAGGTTTTGATCAACTATTTTTATATTCTGAGGAAGACCAAGCAGGTCAGCATTTTCTTGCACCAATAACGTTAAAAGCCCATGGATAGTAGAAATGTGAACACTGCTTTTTTTATTGATATGCTGAAATAACTTATCGTCTTTTTTTTCTAAGGCTTTAACACTTAAGCGCTCTTTGACTTCTTGGGTAGCTTTCCGAGTAAAAGTCGTAATTGCTATGCGCGGAAGTCGCTTGTGCCGGATTTCAAATTCCGTGCAAAATTCAATAAATGTTTTGATCAATAGCGTGGTTTTACCTGCACCGGCTCCTGCACGAATTAATAATGAATTTTTGATTACATCAGATGCGGGGCTCTGCACAATTTGCTCCAGTTACAATCGTTACAAATTTTCGTATCAACAGGCTGCGCGGTGAAATCAAAAGTTTCAAGTTTTTTTAATAGTCCTTGCAATAGGACCGCAAATTTTTCTATAAGTTCAGCTTTCGTTTCGTCATCGATCACACTTTTCTTTTTGCGGCCAGTATTAAGATACGTGCTTTGAAACGTTTCATCCATTAACCCTTTTACAGTTTCAAATTTTCGGTAATCATAATAAAGCGAAGCAATTACTTTTTTCTCAGCATAGAATAACTTTTCACAAGCCAATAGATACAAAAGCAATTGAAATTCGCCTTCCTTCAGCCAGTCACCATGATTTTTCAAATGACCGGTAGAGGATTTATAATCATACACAACAATTCCATCGCTAGTTTCATCAACGCGGTCGACCCGGCCCCTGATTTTAATTGTGTGGTTCGGATTTAGACTAGCTACATTCACAAATTCGGCCGCATCGACATTGAAAAACATCTCAAAAGTCACTTCGGTCGCAGAGGTTAAAGCTTTTTTACGACTGCTTTCAAAAAGTTGAAACTGCTGGCCAATTTGGGATAATTTACTTTTTTGAATCGACCACATCAAATCGTCTTGCGGATAAATGTTAAGCTCGGCACGTTTTGCTTCTAAAAATAGATCTACTGAAGCCGTATCTATAGATTTAACCAAGTGTTCGAACAGTAAATGCAGCAAACTTCCTTTATGGCGTGGATCAAGATCAACTGCGACTTGCGGCAAATCACGAATTCGAAAACCTTTTTGCGCTAGTAATTTAAACGGACATTTCCAGTATTCTTCAATATCTGAAGGCGATACGCTATCTAACCGCTTAATGGGAACAATATTTGCTGATGGAAATAGGTCGCGTTTAAGGCCATCGTTAGCCATCGTAACTGGATCAGCCATGGCAGCCAGCTGGTGCTGAATTTGATCATGCCGCGTGGACAGCGGCACCTGCAGCTGTTGCGCAGAATTGTGTTCTAGAAAAAACAAGGCTGGGGTTAGCGGCTCAGCTTCAAAACTAGAATTGGCGCACAAATAGATTTTTTCACACGTCTTTTTTTGAGCTAACCAGCGTAAATTAAAATCGTAAAAACTTTCCTCAGGATAATCGATTGCAAAATCAAACTTGGTTTTTAATTCAAAAATATCATCTGTTGGAAGCAATGTTTTTTTATGCGCAGAAACTGATTTTTCATCTGCGCCAAGAAAAATTTGATATTCTGCTCTAGATAAGTGGGACGACATTAAAGGTAAAATGCTAAGTCCACCTAAGGTTCCAGACTGCACTTTTAATTCTTTTCCGTTTATGCAAGATTGTAAGAAGCGGAACCAGCCTTTAAAGCTGCAAAGGGCTTCATCACTTTTAGCTAAAAAATCTTTAAAAATTGTTTCGAACAGATTGGGCGCACTGTCTAAATTTACAATAGCCTGTGACTTTAATGTTTCAGACCAAATTTTTACCACCTGAATCAAAAATTCATTACGAGTAATGCGCTTGTTAAAATCTAACTTCTGATAAAAAAGATTCTTTATTTTTTCATCACGCAACAGATCTGAATCGTCGTAAAGTTGATAAAATAAAGATTTAAATTGTTCAAACCCAATATCAACACCATTTATTTTCGAAAAAAGTGTGGTTTCTAAACTATCCCAGCTGACATCAGACATTAAATTTACAGCATACGAGGTAAAATTTTGCACAGCTCCAAGACTATTTAATTTTACGACGTGGTCCTTTTGATAAATCAAACCCTCTTCGTCTAAAAAGTATTTTAAAACTGGCCAGTAAGCTTGATCCATCTCGGCCGCGATAATAGCTATATTACTTACGGCGACACCAGCCTCAATCCACTGACGAATTTTCGAAACAGCGAATTTGACTTCTGCAAGCTGCGTGGAAACGCGTATGTAGTGGACCTGTGAATCATCAGCTTCACTTATATCACTAGCGCCGGCAATCGTTTTAACCGCAGCATATCCCACATTGTCTTGATACGTTTTTAGTAAGAACTGAAAACGCTGCCCCCACGACGGCTGCGGCCAAAGTACTTTGACATTGGCATTTTTTGACAAAGATCGAAACAGACCCATTTCGACGGAACTCATTTCAGTTCCCAGATCGATAATTACAGGTAATGTCCAGCCAAGTTCATCAATATTCAAATTTTGTAAGTAAGCAGCAATCCAGCGGCTATCAAGCAGATTTTTTTCAAAAACAATGTACTTCATGCAGGTACGGGCTAACAAATACCATCGCTGCCACTTTTTACTTTTACTTTGAACTGAAAACCATTCAGTCAAGACACCGTCACTTTCGGCATGCAAAAGGATGGGTGCAAGCTCTGATAAGTAAGCATGCAAAGTTGAAACTTCGGATGTCTTCACTGCCAGCGAATCCCCAAATTTTTCGACGAAATCTTCCACGACGATGGCTATAAAGTCAGGTGCAACGACTTGCACCTGGGGAGCCAAGCGCCTTAGTGCAATTTTCCAGAAATCACTGGCTCTTAAAATTGAGGTTTCAAGAAAATAACCCTGCTGCTGTAACAGAATCTTTTGAATTTCATTTTTTGATTTTAAATCGGAAACAATCCACGTGGCAGAACCAAGCTCGTGGCTTTCAATAAACTTAAAGATCGTATCTGGGTGTTTGACTGGAAAAAACTCAAGCATGGGAAAAAGCTTATACTATCTTCGCTGCTTAAGCCTTCTTTTTCTACCGTCCATGTCTTTCATCTTAAAACTTTGATCAAAATCTAGTCGTAAAGTAAGGCTGTAAACTTCGCGGTCATTCTTTAGCTGACCTGCAGCGTCTGCTAATTCAGATGTATAAAAAGCCGCATCGGCTTCGATAAACCACAGGTCAATGCCAGCTCCGTATGTCAAATAACCTTGATTCAAACCAGCGCGCAGATCGATCAGGCCAAAAGATGCTTCCGTGCCTAGGTGAATTTTCTTACTAAAATCTTCATTTGGTGTCGTTACAAATTTATATTCAATTGCGTGCGTAAAATTAACTATGGATACATCGTGCTGCACAGATACACCGAACATTAAGTTTTCTGCTTGCGATGGTGGAGCTTGCGTACCTGCAGTTTGTGAAAACGTTGTGCGCCCTAAATCTTTCCACACGGCTGCCACAGTTGTGTCTAATTTGAAAGGCAGCGTTACCATTGCTGATAAGTCAATCGCATTACCCGTTCCCTTATCTTGAAAATTATTTTCCAACACAGTTCGATCCGTCGATCCAACCAGATCAGTAACAGGAATATCTTTGGTACCGCCCCATCTTTTAACATGGCGGCCGCTAAATCCAAACGAAGCTTTCGGGCCGATGGGAACTGCGCCGGCTACAAAATATCCGTAGTCGCTAATAAAAGTGGCTTTAAAGGTCGGAAATGGCGGATTATTAAAACTTTCCAAAATGTAATTTGATGAATAAAAACCAACACCAAAATAGGGCATAACAAAACCTGTTCTAGCAGTAAGGTCTGCAAACGAGTTCAGACCGTAAAATTTATTTAAGTCAGTTAATGTTAACGGCGTTCCATTATTTTGTGCTTGATCTGCAAACCGCTTAGCATCTTTGGAGTAAGCCCCTTGTGCTTGCGCAATGATAAAGTCAAAGCCTTCGACACGAGTCAATGCGGCTGGATTGTGAAAAAGTGCATCAGCTCCGCGGACAAATGAAATATAGGCTCCACCCATCGCAAGAGATCTTGCAGGCGGCCCTTGCTGATAAAGCTCAACGGCATGGGTAATATTGTGAAAGCAGAACAACAATAAAGCGGTGATAAAAAAATTTTCATGGGCAGGCCGCCGCAATTGCAATAGGATTTCCACCGGTAACTACGGTACCTAACCCGTACTCGACGGTGTTTAGTAAGTCGCGCATCGTATTTCTAACGGCTGGTGTGATATCGGCAGCATTGGTAATTTGACATGTTGTCCCCGCCACGGCCAGACATTGGGATATGCTGTCATTTATTGATGTTTGTGTGCCGGCGCCAACCTGAGCTGTTGATAAAGCACTAAAGTTTTTTGACATAAATCCAAATCCTAAAATAATATTATCGATAATTGGGTCTGTAAGCGTACACAGATTCTGATCAACCACACCGTCACCATTTAATGGATTTATATCGGCCGACGTGCGCGTTTGCGTCCCCATTAAACTCATACCAACGACCGAAACAAATGCATTTTGATTTGTGTTTCTAACAGCCGTATCCCCGATTAGCTGCATTGTATTTAACGAAAGTAAGCACGATGCCGGATCAATATCCAATCCAACAAATGGCTTCATCACTAAATTAAATGCAGAGCCACCCGGAGGCGAGGTTGCTAGACTATTAACAAAATTAGCAAAATTTAAACCGCATTTACCAGCATACGCGCTAGCAAGCGTTTCTCGAAATTCGGTCTTTGCTTGCGAGCTAAGTGACACCTGTGTAGTCAAAATCGTTATGGCATTAGTGTAACTAAAAGAATTTATGTTGGCTTTAGCTTCGATAAGCAATTCTGTATCCTTATCACTTGAAGCTAAATCTTTAAAGGCATTCGAACAATTCGAAAGACTAAAAAGAAATAAAATTTTACAAACCATTTTAAAAAAATTCATTTTTAAAACCTCAGTGCAAATTTAGTGTTCAATCGGCGATCTTCTTTCGGCGCAAGCTCGGTACCTATTTCTTCGCCGTATGAGCTTACCTGCCACTGAAATTTTTCGCTGGCAATTTCAAAGCCGGCAGTCCAGTACCTTTGATTATAACCCATTCTGAAAAAGAAAATATCACGCGTGTTAATTTCGACTCCAAAGTGGGCCCTTTTGGCTTGATCTGTATCATTTCTAGAGTTTGTAACGTCACTGTATTCTAAAGTCCACACACTACGAACGTTATTAGAATGAATTGGAAAAATGGCAACTGCAACGTCCACTGATTGCGCAACCGTTGTAGGCCTTGAGGTCGCCCGTAGTCGAAATCCATCTTGCTTATCAAATACAGTTCCACCGACATCATGCACGACTGCACCAAGCGTTGGAATAAAATACCACGGCATTTGAATTAACAATCCGGCGTCAACGCTGAAACCAGTTCCTTCAGATCCGATTGTTTTTAAATCAAGCGGACCTGTGG
>JANPNP010000172.1:0-2762 GCA_031427535.1 Bdellovibrionales bacterium
GTCCCAATGCTGATGAAGTTTTAATAGGTGAACTTGATTGCAGACCATTTCTATTACCTAGCTACGCACCCATGCTACTTAATTTTTCAATCGACAAATCGACTGGTCATTTTCAACTGTTATCGCACAAGCCTTTTACAGATTTTAATGGCAATCTTATTTTAGGTTTGCCGCCAAAAGGTCAATGCGGAAGTTTAGAAAATGAAATTGCAGTAGATATATTTGGTGAAAAGTTAGCAGCTGATCCAATTGGAATGGATTCGGAAGGGTTTTGCATTTTTAAAGATACGTACTTAGTTGCCGACGAATACGGGCCCAGCCTTATGCAGTTTGATAAAAATCAGCAATTGATAAATCAGTGGAGTGCCGGATCTGGTTTACCGAGTGATTTAGTAAAGCGAAAAAAAAACCGAGGTTTCGAAGCGTTAGCAAGTGATGGAACGTACGCCTTTGTCATGATGCAAAGTCCATTGGGTGAGGGCACTAGGTTTGACGAAAATCACGCGCGGCTTCTAAAATTTGATCCCAGTTGCGGCAAGACTGTGAAGCAATTCTACTATCCGCTAACGCTTTCACGTGCAGATAAAATTGGAGATTTAGTTTGGCTGAATGACAGCGAATTTTACGTGATCGAGCAAAACGCAAAGCTAGGCAAAAAAGGTGTCAGAGAAATTTATCATATTGATTTAGCTCAGGCCGACACAGATGGCATTCTTCAAAAACGATTTATTAAAGATCTTAATCTTGAGTCCCTTGAATTTATGGAAAAGATCGAGGGAATTTGTAAAGTGGATTTAAGCACGATTGCCGTGATCATGGATAACGACTACGGCATCGAAGGATCGATTGATTTTAAGACGGGACTTGCGGTGTTAAAAACGGATCCAACGACTTATTTAGCACTGATCAGCATTTAGAATTCTTAATTTCTTTTAGGACAGTTGCATAAGTTCAATAATGCCTCCATCCTGAGTCATTAACCAGGAGCTAAACGTTGCTACTGCCTAAAACTGAATTGACTGCCGTGCGGCTGCTTCGTAAACTGGCCGTATGAAAACAGAAAATTCCAGTTTAAAACAACGCATCAGGGACTTACAACACTTCGGCGAAGAAGGCGGAGTTGTTCCGAGTATCGAATTCGCGGCGACGTCTACTTTTTTAAACCCTAAAGATATGGAAAAGACTTTTCTAGGTGAAAAAGAAGGATGCTACCTTTACAGTCGGCATTCAAATCCAACGGTAAATATGTTCTCGGCGAAAATGGCTGCTTTAGAAAGAACAGAAGCAGCACTTGGGGTTGCGTCCGGCATGGCAGCTATCAGTTCCACGATCGAGCAACTGATGCCAAGTGGTGGCGAAATTATTTCATCGCTCACGGTTTATGGTGGCACGTATGCTTTATTTAAGAATATTTTTCCGAAGCAAGGCATTCATACAAAATTCGTAGATATCGAAAACATGGATGCGATCGAAAAAGCAATTACTCCGCAGACAAAAATAATTTATACTGAAAGCATTAGTAATCCACTTTTGAAGTTAAGCCCGCTAGCAAAGCTTGCTGGGATTGCAAAAAAATACAAGTTGAAGCTAATCGTAGATAATACATTTGCGCCGTGCTTGATCACTCCGGCCGATCTTGGTGCCGATGTCGTTATTCATTCGTGTACGAAGTATATTTCAGGCTCGTCGGATATGATTGCGGGTGCTATTTGCGGGACGCGCGAATTCATTTCGCAACTGATTGATGTCAATTCGGGTGTGGTCATGTTAAAAGGTCCGGTCATGGATCCTAGATCGGCGCACGAACTTTATATGCGACTTGATCATTTACCTATCCGGATGAAGGCCCACTCTGATGCCGCATTATTTCTGGCTACCGCACTTGAAAAAAATGAAGTGCCGGTGATTTATCCGGGTCTAAAATCGCATGCTCAGGCTGCCGATTACAGTAAAGCTATTCATCCCGATTTTGGTTTTGGCGGAATGATTGCCATCGAGATGGCGTCAGCAGAAAAGGCAATGCAACTGGCACAAGCGTTACAAAATATTAAATTTGGCTTGTATGCCGTTTCATTAGGTTTTTCTAGAACATTAATGACGGTGCCAGCAGTCACAACGTCTAGTGAAATTTCTGATGAAGATCAGATAAAAATGAAGCTAAACAAAGGACTTTTACGACTTAGTGTTGGCTACGTTGGACAAGACGAAATTATGCTGGACCGTTTTATGACAGCGTACAAGCAGCTGCGCTAAGCGGTTGCCTTCATCCTTGTTTATTCGTATTTCAAAATGAGACAGCTTTTTTTTAAGCAACACTTATATCTGTGCTAGGTGTGGCCGATAGTTAAGTAGCAGTAATGCTTCCGGAGGCTGTTTATGTATCCATTAAACACACGATTTTTAATTGTTGATGACCATTCGTCGATGCGTAAAACCATTCGCGATATTTTAGCAGAGATGGGTTACCACAACTCGGTTGAAGCTGAAGATGGGCAAAATGCCTTTGATGTATTAAAGCTTCACGCAAATTCAAAAGATGCCATCGAATTTATAATTTCTGATTGGAACATGCCAATTATGACAGGGTTTGATTTGCTAAAAAAGTGCCGAGGCTCTATTCAATTTAAAGGATTACCATTCATGTTGGTAACGGGTGAACGCGAGCAATCACAGATCGTAGAGGCCGCAAAAGCTGGTGTTTCCGACTATGTTATCAAGCCATTTTCTGCAATGAAGATAAAAGATAAAATCGAAAAAATTTA
>JANPNP010000173.1:0-1593 GCA_031427535.1 Bdellovibrionales bacterium
CCGGCAAAAGGTTCTTGCTTACTAAGTTCTTCAGAATAGGGTCTTAAATCAGATAAATTAATTTGAATTGGTTTTGCGTAACACCAAAGTGATAAACCCATTACTAAAAATACAATATTTGAATTATGAAAGTTCAATTTAGCACGTCCCAGCTTAAGTTATCACCTCAGATGGTAGCTGTAAATGCACTGCCCCTTTCTTTCTCCCGATGTTTGCCATCGGCACGCCGTACCAAGGGTAAACATCGGGACTAAGTAGGCCAGCTACATACGTGCATTTTTTTATGATGATAATTAAAGCAGTAGCTTTTTTTTGATATTCTGAAAAGCCGACTCGGCCGCAAAAAAATGGCGTGGCAATTGGGACGGTTATCCATGAAACGATTGCAAAAGCACCGTTTATTTATTTTGTTACACAACGAACACTGCGGTTTGCATTAACGCATTTTTTAGACCAACAGTTTATAACTCCATTATCGTAGAACACATAAAAGATGCCGCCGCCTCCGTTTATCGTCGACGACCAAAAATTATGACTACGCACATCTGGAAATACCGCAAACAAATCTATTCTTCCAAGATCGGAAATGAGCACACCCCCTGGTTTCATATCAAAATAGGAAGTAAGGGTTAAATATTCCTGAACAGTTGGAAGCCTGCCTCCAATTTGTCGGCAAGCATTTGCCGCAGGAGAGTCCTTGATTTCTCCATTAGTAATCGGAGTTTGAGGCTTATTTGAAAATTTGCCAATATTTGAACTCCAGACCAATCCATCCGGCGAGCGCCATACTTTGCCAAAAGCTGGATTATCAACCTGATTAAAAACAGCTCCTGTCGTCGTCGTGTAAGTTACTTGATCAGCAAAGCTTGCCTGGCAAAAAAGAAATGCAAAACTGACAAAAATGATAATTTTCATGAACTCTCCTATAAAAGAACTTCAATCCTAATATAAGAAAATGTTTGATGTCTAGAAATCAAATCCTTCCCAGCTGACTGAAGCTTATTATCAAAGCTTGAAACCTGTTGGTTTTGTCTGCGGCAAGTTATATTTTTGACATCAAGTAGTATGGTTCCTAAACTACAACCATGAAAATATTTTTTACTTTGTTACTGTTATCATCGCTTACCCACGCTATGAAACCGGCGCCAGCCGTCGAGCGAAAACTCTCTGATTTCAAAACAGGTTACACACTTATTTCTACTCCGAAAGACGAATATGGAAGCGTGGGTGTTACCAAGTTGCTGACTAAAAAAGGCAAAACTCTTTGGACACTTAAAGAGTATATCGGCGCGCGCGACGTTTTTACTTCACCTGACGGAAAAACTTTAGTCTTATGGGGTAATTCTAGTTTCGGCGGAATGATTCAGCCTAGTAACCAAAGCATAACAATGGTTGTTTTCAAAAACGCTCAGATGATAAAAAGTGTTACGTTAAAAGAACTACTTGGCACAGACCCAGAAACTCTGGTCGCTGAATTAAAAACTCCGGTTTTCGGCGGCGATAAGCAGTTGCTGGTCGCCTCAGAGATTGCGAGCCGCAATGAAATGTATGATCGCTCAATTAATGCGGCTGATCGCACGATTATTTTGCACG
>JANPNP010000174.1:0-13585 GCA_031427535.1 Bdellovibrionales bacterium
GCATCCCGCTTGAACTCCTCCGAAAACACGCGCTTCGTTCGAGCCGACGGAACCTGCTTCTGAACCATCTTTCAAACCTCCGTTGGGGAATCATGACCCGCCCCAACAATGTCCGAAAGTACTGGGCTATCGCAGGATCGGACAGAGCTTCAGCAGCGGACAGGATGCGCACGCGGTGGCGGACATCTCGACCACGGTCGTATGAGTGGTCTCATCGCGCGTGACGCGCAGCGGTACGTGGCTGGCCGGACAGGCTTCGACCGCGCCCGTTTCTTCGTGATGAGCGAAGTCGTCGAGGGTCAATGCCTCGGGGTCTACGTGCGGAGCGCGACCGGGCACGGGGGCGATCAGCTCGACCCCGAAGGACTCGGCGAGCCGCACGTTTTCGTCGCTGCCATAGGCGGTGTCGGCGGGCATCTCAGCCGGGATCAGTCACTTTTGTATAGACCGCTGTATTCAATGGCCTCGATACCGGCTTCATTTAAAATTACAGCTCCTCGGCCTTGCACCAAAGGATTAGGGTCGATAATTCCATAAACCACTTTTTTAGGCTTCAACGTAGCTAGCTTTTTCGCACAAGATCCCGTCTTACCCTGGTGTGCGCAAGGTTCAAGCGTGACATAAAAAGTAGAGCCTTCGATTTCTTCGGGACTTAACTTATTTAAAGCGTTAATTTCAGCGTGCGCTTCGCCAAACTTTGCATGAAACCCAAAATCTAAAAAACAGTGATTTTGATCAACGACCACACACCCCACAATAGGATTTGGTGATACAAAAGGCGCGCCCCGCTTTGCCACTTCGATTGCAAACAGCATGGCCTGATCCGCAGTAATCAGATCACCTTTTTTAAAAGTTACTTGTGCATCCACGATTGCCAATACGATTTCAGTTCTAAATTCTGAAAAAACGGATCCACTTCAAATGCTTTGGTTGAATCGATCATGACTGCGACTTCATCGGTCATTGCCTTCGTTCCCTGCGCCGCAAAAGCTTTTGGGTGCGGGCCATGGGGCATTCCCGCCGGATGAAGACTAATCATATTCGAATGTAAATTATCGCGACTGAAAAAATTGCCGGCGTGATAAAATAAAACTTCGTCGTAATCAATGTTTTGATGAAAAAATGGTACCTTCAAGGCGTCCGCATCCGTTTCAATTAGCCTAGGTAAAAATGTACAGACAACAAATCCGTTGGCTACAAACGTTGTGTGTATGGATGGCGGCATGTGCACGCGGTGGGACATCATTGGCATCATGTCGTCAATGTGCAATGTAAACGGAAAGTAGTCGCCCTTCCAGCTGTAGGTATCGTAAACACAGGCATCGTACGAAAATTTCGTAAACCCATTTCGTCGTACAATAACTTCTTTAGAACTGAAATTATTTTTCTTTTTAAATTCGTTCTGCGCATCTAAATCTGGTTTACCAAAAGATGCCGGATCATAAAATGCATTTCGTCCTGCCATGCCACGATCGGGCTCGCGGTAATAACTAGATTTCGATTCAATAATTAAAAATTGCGTTCTTTCAAAATAAACAATCGTGTGCTGAATTGATTTAGGCAAACAAATGTACGTTCCCACTTTGAAGCTAAGTAAACCGTATTCTGACAGCACCACGCCAGACCCTTGGTGGCAAAAATACAACGTGTCCCCGTCAACATTTCGAACAGCAGCTACGTTTTTTTGTGACGCCAAATCAGTGGCTTCATTCCACATGGAATAAACCACAACATCTGTATTAAAAAGTAAGCGGTGCCACTGGTTCAATTGATACTTTGCCGGCACTAGATCAAACAACTGCGGTTTCAACGAACCCTCAATATTTGTCCACCGTGTCGGTGCTGAATTTTTTATAAGGTGCGAAACCGGTCCGTAAAAACCTTTACGGCCATGCTCTTCTTCAAACTTACCTTCGGGTATACCCTTATGGCCTTGGGTGTGATTTTTTCCTTGCGAGTACTGATGCATGTTAGACCTCGATTAATAAATTTAAGTTAAATACCCACGTTCGCGCTGATCGGCTTCAATGGCATCGAATAGCGCCTGAAAATTTCCTTCGCCGAAACCGTCGTGACCTTTACGTTGAATCACTTCGTAGAAAACAGGCCCAATTACGTTCTTAGTAAAGATTTGCAGTAAATAGCCGTGTTCGTCGCCATCAACTAAAATTGCATTTTTTTGTAATCGTGTGATGTCTTCACTGATTTGCGGCAGCCGGTCTTTTAGTTGCTGGTAATAGGTCGGCGGCGGCGAATTTAAAAAATGCATCTCATTCCGACGTAAATTTTCTAGCGTTGGGATAATTGCATCTGTTGTCATGGCAATGTGCTGAATGCCAGAACCTTTGTATTCATCAAGGTATTCCTGAATTTGCGATTTTCCATCCGTGGGCTCGTTGATAGGAACGGAAAACTTTGCACACGGTGAACGCATCACTTTTGAAATTAAACCTGTCGCTTTACCCTTAATATCAAAATACCGCGCTTCACGAAAATTAAAAACTTTTTCATAAAAGTCACACCACTTTTGCATTTCACCAACTGGAACATTATTGGTGAAGTGATCCACAATATTTAAGTCCCCGGCCGGACGAACGTAGGCATCTGCTAAATTAAATTGCCCCTTGTACAGGTCGACATAATTTTTTTCATCGATAAAATAAATCAGCGAATCGCCAATGCCGTAAACGGCAGGAAAAGGGGTTGCTCCGCGGGATTTAGGATCGCCAACAAAAGGACGTGCCCCGCGCTTAACTGCGGTTTCGAATGCTTTAGCTGCATCGCCCACACGAAAGCCAGTCGCGCATACCGACGGGCCATGGGTATTGTAAAATGCGGTTGCAAAAGTTCCGGGTTCGCAATTTAAAATGAAGTTGATATCACCTTGACGATAAAGTTTAATTTTCTTATCCAAAATTTCAGAAACTTGCGTAAATCCTAGCTTCGAAAAAAGGTTTTCAAAATAAACGGCGTCAGGACCTGAATATTCTAAAAAATCAACACCGTTTAAACCAACAGGGTTCTGCTCAGTTATTTTTCCCGCGTTCCAGTTAATTTGCGTTACAGCCATGGGTATTTCCCCTTTTAATAGAAGTATAAAAAAATAAATTAGCAACCCTGGGCGGGTAGGTCAAAATGAATACTGCAGTTAGGTAGCTAAAATACAATCGGCAAAT
Organism: Bdellovibrionales bacterium; assembly: GCA_031427535.1. Lineage (GTDB taxonomy): Bacteria > Bdellovibrionota > Bdellovibrionia > Bdellovibrionales > Bdellovibrionaceae > Pseudobdellovibrio. The sequence continues at coordinate 3,177 of JANPNP010000174.1, forward strand.
TTTGATAAAACTTTTGCACAGCGGGATCCACTATTATTGATCGCTGACTCCAACGCACAATATGTAAGCCTGAGGGCTCACGCAGCCTAGATAACGCAACGTAGGCGTGGCCGGGCTCCCATAACGAGCCCAAATCACACCAAAGTTCGTCTAATGTGGCCCCCTGAGATTTATGAATTGTTGTGGCATACGCTAAATTCACTGGGTATTGAATGACGCTGGCTTTCACATTTCCATCGGCATCAAGTAGTGAAAACGAAATTTTTTCAACTTTAATTTCACGCCCGGTCTCTTTGCGAACTATTAAATGGTCCGATTCGTAGTGCACTAAAGTTCCACGCGTGCCATTGACATATTTCTTTTGCGGATCATTTTTCAAAAACAGGATGCGACATCCTACCTTAAGTTTTAACTGCGCCGGCACCGGAGCCGATTTTCCTAAAATATCGATGTACCGCTGTTCACCCATATAAATAGAATCCACGACATATTCTGTCTCGGAAATTTCAGCTAATTTTTTTTGATTGTAATTTTCAGACAAATCTCGTCGTGGGAAAAGCCTGGTTCCTGGGTGATCTTCATCGTGATGTTGTGTGTGCTCTTCTAAAAAATCTTTAACCAAAGTGGTTACTTTCCCATCACGCACATCAGAAAGAACTTTCAAAAAATTGTCGTCTTGAATGCGTTGGTTAAAGTGCAGCGCACAGTTTTGAAAATCAGTTCGCGTCCAGGCCTCAGTTAGAAAACACCAATCCCTTTTTTGACCAGTTTTCGTAACTGGTGGCAATTGTCCGAAATCTCCAACGGCAATAATGCGCATGCCACCCCAAGGTAATGTCGATTCTTTCGCCATTTGCGCTAACTGTTCGGCTACCGAAAAAGCGTCGCCCGGAATCATGGAAATTTCATCTATGATGACGCCCTCGACTTGGCGTAAACGCTTCATTGTGCGCGCGTCATTCATGACCCGCTGAAAGGTGGCCGACGCTCCGCCCTCCATAATTCCAAGCCCAAAAAAACTATGAAATGTTCGCCCACCCAAAAGGACAGCCGCAGCACCGGTGCTGGCTAAAATTGGCATTTGTTTGGGGTCAACATTTTCCATGTATTCTTTAATAACATAGCTTTTTCCCGAGCCCGCCCCGCCCGTCAAAAAGATATTCTCACCGGATTTACAAAGATCCAAAGCCAGTTGCTGTTCTTTAGAAAGTGAATTTTCTTTAAGCTTATTTTCGATGAAATCCCCTTTGATGATTACTATTATGACGTGGGCAATTGGCAGACTCAAGCGGCCATAATTTATCGCGGCAAATTATGCGATAAATAGTTGCTGACCGTGCAAAATTCCGTGTAAAGTCATTAACCTATGACTTACGAAATGAAGACAAAGACACCGAATCCAAATTTTGCTGCCATCTGCGACATTGAACCAACCGAGGTTTATGAAAACGCTAGCAAGTTTACGTTGATCGATGTTCGCGAAGCAGATGAATTTATCGGCGAATTGGGTCACATTCAAACGTCCTCGCTAATCTGCTTGGGTGATATTCCTGCAAAATTGGAATCTATCCCGAAAGACAAGCCAATTATTTTTGTTTGTCGTTCAGGTGCAAGATCTGCGCAAGCATGCACTTTTGCGCACCAACACGGTTTAGTAAATTCATACAATATGCGTGGTGGAATGATATTATGGAATCGCCTGCAATTTCAGACAGTCAAAGACTAGCAAAGGGCTTGCGCAGCAAGTTCAGAAGGATCTATGAGACAAAGTAAAGTCTTCGTTAATCGCACTTTAAATTTAAAACGAATTAAATATATCGGTCTTGATATGGATCACACGTTGATTCGCTACAACACGGAAAATTTTGAGCGTCTTTCGCACACCAAAATTATGGAAAAATTGGTCAGTCGAAAAAATTACCCTGAATCTATTAAAAAATTACAGTTTGATTTTCACTTTGCACTTCGCGGGCTAGTCGTTGATCGCAAAAAAGGAAATTTACTAAAATTAAATCGTTATACGGCCATTCGTAATAGTTTCCATGGCGTGAAACCGCTTGATTTTAAAACTCATCAAAAAGTTTACAAGTCGACGTACATTGATCTTAGCAAAATCGATTATTTGGCAATTGATACAAGTTTTTCGTACTCATTGGCCCATGCCTATTCGCAATTAGTTGATTTAAAAGATTCTGACCCTAATTCTAAATTACCAGATTACACACAGATGGCTGATGATGTTTTAGATGCTTTAGACGAAGCCCACCGTGACGGATCTTTAAAAGAAGAGGTTCGTAAGAACTTATCAGATTACATAATCAAAGACGAAAGCGTCGTGCGTGGATTAGAAAAATTTAAAAAGCACGGTAAAAAAATATTTGTTCTTACGAATTCCGATTTTCATTACTCGAAACTTTTATTAGATTATGCAATCAACCCATTTTTGAAAGATCACAAATCATGGGTTGATCTTTTTGAAATCGTCATCACTTTTGCGCAAAAGCCTAAATTTTTCTACGATGATTTAAAATTTTTAAAAGTAAACCCCGAAGACGGCACGATGACCAATATGGACGAAAAGTTAAGTCCGGGCGTTTACCAAAGCGGCGGAGCTAGAAAATTCACCGCTGACCTAGGACTTGATGGCGATGACATTCTTTATATTGGCGACCATATCTACGGCGATATTTTACGATTAAAAAAAGACTGCAACTGGCGAACGGCAATGATCATTGAAGAGCTTGAACACGAACTAGCTAACAATGTCATAGCAGAGCCCATTATGGATGAAATTGAATCCTTAATGCATAAAAAAGAACCCCTTGAAGATGAGCTAACCGATTTGATGACTCGTAAAATTGAAAAGCAATCACCAGTTGATGAAAAGCGTAAAGACCAGCTGCAAGATGATATTACGGCTATCGATACATCGATCAGCCAGCTTATTCGTAAGCAGCAAGCGTTGTACAATCCCAACTGGGGGCAGCTAATGCGCGCCGGTAACGAGGAAAGCTATTTTGCATACCAAATGGAGCGTTATGCCTGCGTGTACATGAGCAAAATTGGCGATTTATTTGAACTATCGCCGCGAACTTATTTTAGGGCTCCGCGCCGACCGTTATCACACGAAGTGTAAGTTATATTTTTTTTCTGAGTAATAGCATGTAATCAGTTTCACCTGTTAAATCCATTAATCCTGACCAGGGTTTTGGATTTTGCTTTTCAAATTTCCGGCGTACCATACGGGCCTTATTTGCTATAGCACAGCCCCAGCTGGAGGCTCCAGATTTGTCTTCGGCGTCACAGGGAAATAAAATATCTTTTTCTTCTGCTGCATTAGCCGCAAAATATCCGAAAGATAGCGTAAGCGGTTTTAATGCAAATTTCGATTTCAGTACATGCACTGTGTTTTCTTTTATAAATGAGTTGCTGTACAACGATGCTGTAATAAAAATATATTTTTTATTTTCTTTTTCAAGTTTTTCCAAAACTTGTCCGACCATTTCAATATTTTCTTTTAATAACACATTTTGTGTAGTGCCTAAAAGTTTTAAGTCCTCTGCCGAAAGTCTTAATTCAGAATCAACGATCACCTCAGAAAATGGACCATTCTTTTTTTCGATTTCTGATTTAATAGCCGCAACAACTTTAATTTGTTCATTTTTTTCGGGCTCGACCCCTAGCCAAAAAAAGCTGTTTTTTCCGATTTCTAGTTGAAGCCTTTTTAAAATAGATTCAGCAATTTCTTGCTCGTCGGCATAGTAGCTTAATTTGATTTTAGGCACGGTTTTTTGCGCTCCATCCAAGGATACCGAAATAAAAATTCCTAAAGCCACCACCGACGCTGCTACAATCCAATATATTGGTTTCATGGGGTTGTTCTAGCAGCTTGCTTTTCATTTAAAAAGTGTTAATTTCGTGATTAGAGCATGGGCTCTAGTGGACTTGATCAGCACGTATGATTTGCGACAGGTACCGAGGTAAATATGAAGCAGACGAACGTTTTAAATTCTAAAACCGTATTGATTATCGGCTCTGGTAGACTTGCTAAACATTTGCATTACTGGAATTCGCTACAAGCCAAACCCAATCACATTATTAATTGGAATCGCTCGGAAGATCGTGGGCTACTTTCCGAATTGTTACTACAAGCCGATCTGGTTTGGTTAGCTATTTCAGATTCAGCACTGCAAAATTTTTTTGAAACTTATTTGCTAGCCAGCGCAAAGTCAGTCGTTCACTTTAGCGGAGCCTTTTCAGATGACCGTATGAAGTGTGCCCATCCACTGATGTCTTTTCCGAACGAACTTCTTCCAGATGCAGCTTACAAGGCGACATGGTTTGCAATCAGCGAAACCGATACTTTAAAAGAAATGCTACCAGGTTTTAGCAATGCATCCTTTGCAGTTTCTGCGAAGATGAAACCGCTTTATCACGCTTTGTGCGTGGTCGCTGGCAATTTCCCGCAATTACTATGGAATGAAGTTGATCATAGCCGAAAGCAACTTAATATTCCAGAAGCGGCATTTTCTATTTACCTCCAACAGACACTAGATAATTTTTTAAATTTAAAATCCAAAGCTTTAACTGGTCCGCTGATTCGGCATGATCAAAACACAATGGATAAAAACAAAACTGCATTAGTTAACACAAAATTACATTCAATCTACGCCGCATTTATAAAGGAATTTTCACCATGAACACCATTTTAGACTTTCAAAAAAAGAAAAATGTCGGCCAGAAGATAACCATGGTGACTTGTTACGACTACTCGTTCGCTAAAATCATTCAAAATACAAATGTTGACTGCATACTTGTAGGCGATTCGTTAGCGCAGGTTATGCATGGCCATTCAACAACACTGAAAGCGACATCGCAGCTGATGGCACTGCATACGGCTGCAGTAGTTCGCGGTCTGCCAAACAAATTTATCGTTGCTGACATGCCTTTTTTATCTACCCGAAAAGGTCTGAAACACACAATGGACTGCATCGATTTAGTTATGAAAGCTGGCGCGCAAGCTATTAAAATTGAGGGCGCTGACGGCCACATCGAATTGATAAAACACATTGTTCAGTCAGGCGTGCCTGTCATGGGTCATCTGGGGTTAACTCCGCAGTCTATCCATCAGTTGGGTGGCCCTAAAGTTCAAGGAAAGAAATCTGAACAAGCGTCAAAAATTTCAGCTGATGCATTGGCCTTAGAAAACGCTGGCTGTTTTAGTCTAGTGCTTGAGTGCGTACCTGCAATCCTAGCTAAGCAAATTAGTATGGCCCTGCATATTCCAACAATTGGTATAGGAGCTGGCACTGATACCGACGGGCAAGTTTTAGTTTTACAAGACATGTTAGGTATGAATCCAGATTTTCATCCTAAGTTTTTAAAAAAATATTTAAATGGCTCTGAATTAATAATCAATGCCCTAAACACGTATGTTACAGATGTTACATCTGCAAAATTTCCGCAGAAAGAACACACGTATGAGTGATGTAAAAGTATTCGAAACAGTTAGCGAGTTTAAAAACTTTAGACGTCAAATTCATCCTGATGTGGAAATTGGTTTCGTTCCCACTATGGGGGCCCTTCACCAGGGGCATGCTAGCCTACTTGAAAAATCAGTTTCTGAAAACGACCTCACTTTTTTAAGTATCTTTGTAAATCCAACACAATTTAATGATTCCACTGATTTTGATAAATATCCGAAAACCTGGCAGCAGGATCTTGATATCGCCGCAAAAGCCAAAGTAGACGTGGTCTTTGCACCAAAGCCAGCGGAAATGTACGCAGATAAGTACCGTTACAAAGTTACTGAAAACGAATTTTCAAAGTTACTGTGCGGAGCGCATCGTCCTGGGCATTTTGATGGCGTGTTAACTGTAGTTCTGAAATTACTTCTGCTAACTCAGCCCACGCACGCGTATTTCGGTCAAAAAGATTACCAGCAACTGCAATTGATCAAAGACATGGTCGCTAGTCTTTTTATTCCGACAGAAATAGTGAGCTGCAAAACCTTGCGGGAACCCAGTGGTTTAGCATTAAGTTCGCGGAATATGCGGCTGTCTGAATCCGGACGCATTCAAGCAACCTTTATTTTTAAAACTATCACTGAATCTTCATCAGCTGCAGTTGCAAAGAAAAACTTAACTGATCTAGGATTTGAAGTGGATTACGTCGAAGATCACAAACAGCGACGCTTTGTCGCGGCTTCAATAGAAGGGGTACGGTTAATTGATAATGTCGAACTTAAATAAAAATATTCTTATTATTTTAACAGGCTCTATTGCATGTTACAAAACATGCTCGGTAATTTCTGCGCTTCATCAAAAAGGTTATCAAATTAAGACTGTATTGTCGCCAAGCAGTTTACAATTTATCGGTGCTGCCACAATTGAAGGTTTAACAGGTAACGCACCCATCACAGATATGTATGCCAAGGGATCAATTATGGATCACATAAATCTGAATCGATGGGCTGATCTAGTTCTTGTGGCACCAGCCACTGCAAATTACATCAATAAAATCGCCGCAGGTATTGGTGATGATTTACTGACGACATTATTTTTATCGCATGACTTTAAAAAACCTTTTGTAATTGCCCCGGCCATGAATACAAAAATGTATCTTCATCCGGCTACGCAAGAATCTATAACCAAGTTAAAGTCGTACGGGATTGAAATACTAGAAACTGCATCCGGAGTGCTTGCATGCGGAGAAGTAGGCTATGGAAAGCTACTTGATCCGCAGCTAATAGTCGCGGAAGTTGAAAAAAGAATTTCACAACCTTCAAGTCTTACGAAACCTATGACCGAAGACAAAGCCATGTCGAAAAAAGTACTTATAACATCTGGTGGAACCACCGAGCCTATTGACGACATTCGATCAATTACCAACACAAGTACTGGTAAAACCGCGGCCTATCTTGCAAACCAACTGACCGAGGCCGGTATTCAGGTTCACTTTTTATATGCAAAATCATCAGTAAGGCCTTCGTTAGCCGCGGAAATGACAAATTTCACAACTTACGCTGACTTTAATGAAAAGCTAGTAGGTCTTTTGCAGCGCTACCAGTTCGATACTGTCATTCAACTAGCAGCAGTAAGTGATTATTCTATAGCGCGCCAACCCGGAAAATTAAGCAGTGAGCCTGAAGAAATTCAACTTTCATTAAAGAAGAATGAAAAACTGATTAACCGTATAAAGGCATTAAATCCAAGGACAAAACTTATTGGGTTTAAACTGACTTCTAGCGCAACTGAAAAAGTTATTGAAGAAAAGGTCAAAAAACTTTTTTCCGAGGCAAACTGCGATTACGTCGTACAAAATGACTGGTCCGATATTCAAAATAACAAACGAATGTTTAAATTTTTTGATCCTACATTAAAATTCGAAGAAATTTCTTCGGTTGAACATCTTTCCTACAAAATATTTAAAACCATCACGGAGACCTTATGATTTTATCCTTAGATGTAGGTAACACACAAATATACGGTGGCGTTTTTGACCAAGAAAAAATGCTCATCTCATTTCGAAGAAATTCGAAACAGGGTTCGTCATCGGATGAAGTAGGCGTTTTCCTACGTATGGTCATTCGTGAAAACGGAATTGATCCCAAGTCGATAACCCAAATAGTTTTATGTTCGGTAGTTCCAGAAGTTATTTTTTCTCTTAAGGGTGCGTGCCAAAAATATTTCGGCCTGACCCCGTTTATCCTACAGGCCGGAGTAAAAACCGGCTTACGCATACGCTACCGCAATCCGCTTGAAGTCGGTGCTGATCGGATAGCAAATTCGATAGCCGCAACTCACTTATACCCGCAGAAAAATTTGATACTCGTTGATCTAGGAACTGCAACCACCTTTTGCGCTGTCAGTAAACAAAGCGACTACTTAGGTGGATCAATTATTGCGGGCTTAAAACTGAATATGGAATCGTTGGAAGCAAAAACTGCGAAGCTTCCGTCGGTAGAAATCATCGCGCGTACTGAAGTTTTAGGTCTTTCAACTGTCGAAAGCCTTCAGTCAGGCTTATATTACGGCCAGCTGGGTGCCATGCGCGAAATCATCACGCGAATGACTGCTGAATGCTTTAATGGCGAAAGGCCTTTTGTCGTTGGCACTGGTGGGTTTTCTAGCCTATTCGAAAAAGAAAAAATATTCGATGCGATCATTCCGGATCTAGTACTAAAGGGAAATTTGATCGCGCTTAAAATGAATAGCAATAGTTCAAAGTCTCAGTTTGCAGGAGCAGAAAAATGAAAATAGAAATGATGTATTCAAAAATTCACAGAGCAACCGTAACCAACGCTGACCTGACCTACGAAGGTTCTATCTCGATTGATAAAGCATTGATCAAACGCGCTAAAATGTTTTTGAATCAAAAAGTAGATATCTTAAATTGCAACAATGGCGCGCGCTTTTCTACTTACATAATTAAAGGTAAGAAAGGTGAAGTTTGCCTAAACGGAGCAGCCGCAAGACACGTGCAAAAGGGCGATACTGTAATTATTGTGGCCTATGCATCTGTAAACATTGACGAAGCCAAGGATCATGAACCTACCGTCGTGTTTGTAAATGACAGGAATGAGTTTACGGAGATTAGGAAAGAAATCCAGCGGGGCAAAGGGTAACCAACGCAGTCTAAAAATAACGAAAATTAGGATTTATTAAATGATTAAGTATGTCGAAACAACTGCAGTGTTGCTTTTTGCTTCGAATGAACGATCTCTCGCAAAAAGTTTGAACTCTGCAAGCAAAGTAAAAACAGCAACTAAAAAAAAGCTCCGGGGGAAATTCTATCAGCGGTGATGGCAATTGAACTTTCACTGGCTTTAAAAGAACATTGACGATAGAAATTATTTCAGACTTAAACCCAGAGGATTACGCAGCAAAGTATGTTGATGCCTCTTCCCGTTTTATGAACAGATCGAGAAACCAAAAACACCTCTGTAAGTTGGCAGCATATATGCTGCCAACTTACAGAGGTGTCAGGAAAAGTTGTTTTACAATATTAGATTCTGAATATTTTTGCTTGAAGGCAAGTGGCTTATTGCCACAAGCCGCCTCAATTTGTTTTTTTGTTAGCCTAGGCCTGAGAAATTGTTTGCTGATTGGATTAATACTTTCCATTTTTTCATGTTAAATTTGAATTCTATTTTGGCCAGTTTTATTTCGGCCTTTAGGGCTGCAACCCTTGCTTGGCGATTACTGTTGTATTCAGCTTTTAGTTGTTCAAAGCGAATTTGGGATTGAATTACCTTTTCATAAACTGGTGCTAATCTATCGTGATAGAATTTTGAATTTATGAACTTTTCGGATTCTACTTCTAGTCTTGCTTTTAGAATTTCTGAAAAATTCACTGTCTTTAGTTTTTTTGCTAATCCCATCAGGTGCGCCAATTGAATAGTCCACTTTGTTGGGTCCCAGTGGTACCAGCGAATGCCATTGCGATAATCGAATTGAAATTTGTGATGAAAATTATGAAAGCCTTCGCCGTGGGTTAAAAATGCAACGACTAGGCTGTCTTTTGCTGTTTTCTCTGACGAGTATGGGGTTTTTCCTACGGTGTGGCTTAACGAGTTTACGAAAAAAGTTGATTGCTGGGTAAAAAATATTCTTAGTCCGCCGCCGATGACTAATCCTAAAAATGCATTTCCTAATAATCCACCAATTGCAAATGGCAGAATGTAGCCAACAAGTATGGCGCTTACCAAATAATATCTGTGTTGAAAACTAACTCGTTTGTTTTTTTCCAAATCAGGCGCGTGGATTGGTAAATTTACCGATTCGTTTTTCATCATCCAACCCATGTGGGCATACCAAAAACCCTTATTGATTGAATAGGGATCTTTGTCCGTGTCTTCAAAACGGTGGTGTATGCGGTGATCGCTTGCCCATTTTAAACATGAACCCTGAAAGGCTCCGGCACTGATGAACAACAAAATGCTTTCAAGCCAAGGATGAGCTTCGTACGATTTGTGTGCGAATAACCGGTGGTATCCCATCGTAATACTTAGGTTTGTCATTACCGCAAATACGCCAGCAAATAGAATATTCCACATCAGTTGTGGTCCCGTGTAATTATTTGAAAATACCAGATAAAGCACTAACAACGTAATGGAAATTACTGGGTTTAATATTAGAAACAAAGTTACATGCCAGCAGATTTTTTTCAGATTTTGGGACATGAGTTAAGCTTAGCAATATTAGACTGCAAACTCACTGGGAAATTCAGACCCAGTGCGAAATTCTTCAATTAGTTTCAGTTCGAAACAGTTCTATCGCGTCGATAACTGCATTTGGTTTATAGGCCTGCATATCTTCAATCCACTGAATTTGACTCCAGCCCAAGGTCTGGAGCTCGTTCTGGCTAACATCCCGGTTTTTGACTAGATCGAAATAATTTTTTACGTG
>JANPNP010000175.1:0-4924 GCA_031427535.1 Bdellovibrionales bacterium
TGCGGCCCGGTAGCTATCTCGAGGAAACATCCCATGACGATCACCGCCGGCCGCTGGACCGCATTCGCCCTCGCTCTTTCGATCGCTTTGGCCCCGCTTGGCTTCGCCGCGGAGCCGGTGCGCTTGAAGCTAACAAGGACATCAATTATTATTAATGGTCGATTGGTAACTACGTATTAGAAGTGAAGGCTGCTTGAGTGATAGTTTGTAATTTCATAAGCAGACCTCCGTAGTTAATTGGTGATGAAGATAAGTTAGCGAAGAAGTTCGGTTTTGTCAACTAAGGTAGCTGTTAAAGTTTTAGACAGTTGTGAAAAAAGTTTACTGCATACTTCAGACCTTAAAAAATACCTCGGCTTACAATACCTTAATTTGTTACAGTTCTAGCTTAAGCGGGAGTTTTATGAAAACAGCACTTATCGGTATCGCATTTATCATTTCAACAAGTGTTCAAGCCAATACATATTTAGCAAGCTGCTCTTTGGGTGGAAAAGCACTTAAGCCTACTCTTGTTGAAGCAGCAGACTTAGGAACCCAACTGATTGGGTCTAGGAATGGATCTACACTTTCAGTGGGTGTCAAAGACGGCAGTGCTGCATTTGCCGATATGATGATTATGGAAATACGAAATAATAAAAAAATAACGATCTTAAAAACTGTTATACAAACCCAATCAGCATTACTAGCTTACAGTATGACATCGAATGATGGCGCAAGTACCGATATCAACTGCGAACTTCGCATAATAGAATAGTTAACAAACTAGTTACTCTTCATAAACTAGACGTTCCTACGATGTGTTTTTCATTGTAGATAAAGTATAGTTTTGGGTGGAGGCTTTTATGCTTATTAAATTATTACTGGTTATCACGCTTTTTTTTACAACGACATACGCAAGTCCTAGCGAAAATTATTTTAGTCCAAGTTACATGGCCCAAAGTGTATCGGGGTTTATGAACAAGCAAGGCACGATTAACAATGTTCTTGGGAAGTTGAACCCCTATTTAACAGCATCTGAAAAATCCAATATTGCCGATATCATTAAGAAGAACGGCATCGATGTTTCAGTTAAAACAGCCATGTTTCAATCCAAAAACAATGAAATTACTAGCACTGGTATTAAACTAGTAGTATTCGGTCGAAATAAATTTTCTATTAATGGAAAAGAATTTACTGTCCTAGATAACCATACGTTAGATGCGCAGTTTGCAAGTTTTTTACAAATGAATTTAGCTGAAAACAGTAAATCTTGTTTTCCATTTTCTTGCGCACACGCTTTTGGACCGATATCATTCATAGGATTGGTCTATGTGGGCATCGCAGCAGGTGTGATTGGTGCTGGGACTGTAGTGTATGTAAGTTCTGAAATTAAGACCGCGATGAAAGACGGAGATGTAGATTGTCAAAATGGTCTTTTTGTTGTTGCTCGAAAAACTCGAGACTATGTGGTTTTCACTGATAATAAAGGTGTCCCAGATCGCGAAAATAAAGTGGCAAGTCAAATTTTGGGTAAAGAAATTAAGTCGTGTTCTGCTGAATTAGCTAAAGAATTACAAGCGAAACTGCTAAAAGCAGAAAACGAAAATTTATTACAAATCGCACCACCGGAAAAGCAACCAGCTAAGGGTGGCGGTTCGTCAAAAAGCTAATAGTGAAAGCAATGCAGTTTTACAAATTAAAAAACCACCGTATGAGTGGTTTTTTAATTTGTAGAGGATGCAGTTTTCAACTTGAACAGTGATCACAAGTTTTACAAAAAATCATAATGTCTTGTTTTGGCTCTATCCAAGCTTAAAATTTGCGAAAGCGTTGTGACACGAGTAAGGTCAGATAACGACTTAACCTGGAGATTTATGACATACGCGAATGTATTAAAAAAAATCTGTTTAATAACCGTAACCTGCATAACTTTTAATTTAGCTTTAGCACAAGTTGCGGTGGCGGCAGAAGATACCGCCGCTGCGCCAGCATCTACGGAAACAACAACTGAATCGACAACGGCAGAAACTGAAAAAACGAATGATAATATAGGTGCAAACGAACAAACTCGTATTAGCCGCTTAGCAGAATTGTCAGGAAAGACAAAAGAAGAAATTTTGAAGATGCGAACGGAACAGAAGATGGGTTGGGGTGCTATTGCGAAAGCATTGGGTGTTCCTCCGAAAGAGTTGGGTCAAGCTATTCGAGAAGACCGCAAAGAAAGAAAGGCCCAACGCAGGTTAGAAAAGAATGAGCGCAAAGAAAAAAAATTAGCGATGAAAGAAAAGCGCCAGAATCAAAAAGAGCTAAAGGACCAAAAATCAGAAAATAAAGAAAAAAAATAATAATGAACGCTTACGTGCAGTACGCAGTGCTTTTCAGTTTATTTTTTTTCATGATTTCTAAAGCAAACGCCCAGACGCCGGCCGAGATTCAAGGAAAACAAAGTCTTGGCCTTTTTTACACATCTAATGCTGACTTAGTGTCATCAGGTCCTACGGCAGACGCCTTCACCCGACTTGATTCTAAATGGTACGGTCAGGTTCAGGACATTCCGTTTTACTTCGGTCTTACGTGGTATAACTACGCGAAACAAAAATCAAATAATATGCTGTCTTTAAATTTGTCGACAGAACAATTACAAGAAAGCCACATCGCCGGAGACTACCAGTTAATTCCAAAGCTTTTTCATCGAAATTATATTTTCAATACGGCAGCAACGTCCGATACCAGTTTTACAAATACTGGGGTTGGCGTAGATTTTGAAAAAAGCTGGCAAAAAAATTCTCGTTTAAACTTTAGTGCATTGGCAGGATTAGAAAGTCGGCATTTTCACCAATTTAAGAATCGTTGGGATAATGAAGGGCACATCACCGGGGATATTCAGTTTGAATTGACGTCAAAAATACTTCTGCACGGCTTTTCGGGGCTGGGCCTTGTATTTTCAAGTCTTAGCGAATATTCAAACTTTTTTTTAGATTTGGGTTTCGGAGCGCAAGGCCCTATTAATGCAGACTGGAACTGGAATTCAGAACTGCAAGTGACACAAAAAAATTACCTGAATCGCACCATCACTCAGGCAACTGAAATTACGAATCGTCGCGGAAATAAAAGCACAGTCATATCAACGACGAATGAAAGCGCGTTATTAAATATTTTTAAAACGTCTGCCACTTATAATTACAATGCTGCTTTAAGAATTGAATCAGGCCTACTTTTCACGGGCCAAAGGTCAAATAACGAGGTCAACGGATATAGTAATTTCGAAGTGTTCACTTCCGTTATTTTTCGCGGTCCCTAGTTTTTTTTATTGCTGAGTATCAAATCGAGTTAAAAATATAGCGAAATTTGCAGAAGGATTGACGCCTTAAAAAGTGTCTTTCAAACTGATTGCTATGCAATTAAAAATATTTATAATTATTTTGTTCGCGGCCCTATCTTCTTTTTCTGAGGAACGCTGCAAACATGACAAAAATACCTTTCGTTGTGTAAAATATGTTAAAAATTATGATGCCGATACTATTACAGTGGATATTCCAAATGTACATCCACTAATAGGCCACCGTATTTCGGTTAGGGTTCGCCACATAGACACGCCTGAGATTAAAGGCAAGTTACCTTGTGAAAAAGAAGCTGCCAGAACAGCTAAGCGATTAATCGAGAATCAATTGAAAAACGCTAAACGTATTGATTTAGAAAATGTGGATAAAGATAAATACTTTCGTATTTTAGCGGATGTAGTTATAGATGGTAAGCCACTAATAGATATACTTCTGAAAAATAATTTAGCTTATCACTATGAGGGTGGCACGAAGCAAAAAATTGACTGGTGCAAAAGACTCCCGGCTAGCAAATAGGCAAAGCCAAAGATTAATAGTAGTCCTTTTTAGACAACCCTGAAGACTAAAACATCTTCAAAAGTTGAAATTGATATTTTTAAATTCTATTCAGCTACTGAAAGCTTTGAAGGTGTCTAATTATTTGAATTGAGTTTTCTTGCTGTATTGTCATAAAAAATGTTAAGAATTTAATTAATGAAATTGTGCACAGAGTTAAATCATTTCAAAGTCGCTATAATGCTAAAGTTCTTATTTTTAACGATATTTTTAGTCGCATGTGCAACATCGGATAAAAACTTTAACTCATCTTTAGAGAATCAAAGATGTGAATCTGCACTTGAAAAAATTCCCGAAGAGCAATTCGGTCTTAAATTGGCGTCTAAAACGCAAAAAGTTGTCGGTACTGTTTTTAGCTATACTGCCACCGCGGGTGGATATGCCGCTCAAATATTTTTAGATACAAGTAAATCAACCGGCTTTGTATTGGGGTGCGCCCTGATCGGATTGCCGTTCGGGCAGAATGTAGGTGGTGAAATTGCCAGTCGATGCATGAAAGATGCATTTAAGGGCTACAAAACATTTACCTTCGGACAAGATACATACAAAAAAACATCAGGCTTTCGATGCTCAAATTTAAACGGCCTTTCAACTTCAATACTAAAAGTTTCAGATTGTTACGCGGGCCGTAATACTAAAGAGGCAAACGAAGTAGCATTAAAGTATTTAAAGTCGATCGAGCAATCTGAAGAGTTTTATAACTGCTTGTCAGAACCAGTTCAGAATTTGGTGTCGAAGAAAATTCAGCAAATCGAAAAAATGTAAATTTGAAGTCCTCATCGAAAATTTTATGCTTTGAGGTCTAGTTAGGCGAAACAATCGTGATGTTTTTTACGAAATTCGCTCTCAACTCTTAATTTAGATTCAACTTCAAGGCTGCAACTAGCTTCATGAGCTTCAGGCTTCTCTAAACATTCATGAATAGGCAGAGCCCATTTCAGAGTGTCAGGAACATCTTCGTGATTTCATGTCCTTCGTGGGGTGTACAGGATTCGAACCTGCGACATTCACCTTGTAAGGGTAAGGTTTTACTAATTTACTTTATTAAG
>JANPNP010000176.1:0-9057 GCA_031427535.1 Bdellovibrionales bacterium
AAGCATCAACTACGGCGGCACGACGCGATCGTCGGTGGTCTGGGTTAGCGGACGCGCAACCTCCAGTGGTGTGGCGTGGAGCGCGACGGTCTGCGATCCGAACTTCTCTTGCGGCGTCGACGGCTCGTCATGCGGCTCCCCGGACTTCGCGGGTAAGTATGCCGGCGGATACGCATTTTGCGGATCGACCGTCGTCACCACGACCGTCCCCCGATCCTGACCTGACAGTCAACGGTGTGCTGTACGGACTTCCCGCGAACAACAACTTCTAAGCCATCATGTGGTTTGAACTTTAATTTTGAGTTTGAACCCCGAAACATGATCGCAGAGATCTGAGCCTTAGAATCTTTAAGTGAAAAATAAAAGTGTCCAGATGAATGAGGCTTAAAATTAGAAATTTCGGCTTGCAACCAAACTATTCCAAGCTGCCCTTCTAGGGTTTGGCGAATGGTTATATTTAATTGTTCGACAGAATAGACAACTGAATCTCGATTTTTTGTCGATGAACTGCTACTGGATTCAATGGAGTTTGTTGAGGTGTCTCGCGACATGGAAGGACCTTAGCAGCCCCTCGGGCTCTGTCAATCATGAAAACCAAAGGTTTTGTAAAGACCAAATTCCACCCACAAATAACGAAATCCAAGCAATTTTTTGATGAGCCAAAAGATTCGCATAATGAGACGGCAGTTCTTTGCGCGCAATAGCAATTAACGCAGGAATCTCAAGAACGAAACTGACAACTAGACCATAAAAAAATACTACGAATGGAAAATAGAAATCTAATTTAAGTAGCATGCCAACTATTCGGTTAATTTCACTAAATCTAGAGTCCTGATTGGTGGACTTTTTTTGCAGTTATGTTATTATTTAAGTGGGGGTTCGATAGGCGTAAAACTCATCGAAAATAAACCTTACAAGCATAATATTGGGGACTGTCCCTGACAATGGTGTGCAAGCTTGCCTCGTAGCAAGAAGCCTAAAGTTGTTATCATGGTCACCCACCTTGCAAAAAAGAGGTTTATCTTTCAGAGTTGTCTACGGACCTTTTTTTATTTTTTTTGAACTTTATTGGAAGTTTTTTTACTAGACTTAACCTAGACCGATTCAGTACCAAAATCTCATTCTAAGACTGCAGCCCTAACCGAAAATTACCGATAAATAATCTGTGAATCCATTCATGAAGTTGCCATTCTTTGGACTGCTATTACTAAGCTTTGCTGGCTGTAGCGGTATAGAAAATTCTCAGTATTACGAGTTTCTTTCTACGACGACCGAAGCTGCATTATGTGTCACTAGTCTTTCGTATACGACATCGGTTAAAGTCACGGGCTCTGCTTCATTTTTTAAACGCGGAATAAATTTAGTTGTTCAAACAAATCCGACAACACAACTGCCAGACTTAAAAAACTTAACTTTGGGGGACCCGCTACAAACAGCTTTACCCATCCGCCAAGCAGAAGTTGCAGTGTACAATTCAAAAAACCAGATCGTGCAATGTGGCCGAACAAATGATTTGGGCCTTTTAAAAGCAGCAGACGGCATTTCAAATTTACTAATTCCTGCTACACCAGATACGTATTCTATACATGTGCGTTCACGCAGCAACATCGCATTAACTTATCCAGGCAAACCTACTTTTGAATTAAATGTTTCAGTTAAAAAAGACAAGTATACCAATCAGCTTTACACCTTAATTAAAAGTTCATTTTCAAATGGGGTTGACGACCTTGCTGTTAATTTAACTGCTTACGCGCGCCAGACTGAATCGGCTGAAACTAACGGCGGTGGATTTAATATTTTAAATGATGTTTACACGACATATCTTTACCTTAAAAACAACACGGGCACTGTCGACACCAAATGCTTAAATCAAAAAATTGATGCGTACTGGAAAGCCGGATTTAACCCATTTCAGTATTTATATCCGGAAGCTGATCCATCGACGCTTGGAAGTAATTCTTTTTATGACCAAGCCGGCGACAAGACTTTAAACATTACTGGCGGTCGCCTAGGCAACACCAGCTTTGAAAACACGGATCACTTCGACGACTATGTTATAATCCACGAGCTTGCACATTTCATCGAAGACCATTGTGGCCAGTTAATTACGCCTGGAGGCTCGCACGCACTTGTATCACGTATAGATCCACAGTTAGCGTGGTCCGAGGGCTGGGCTAACTTCCTGGCAGCGCAAGTGATGTATAATTCCTTGGCGCAAATAAATCCGGAATTTGAAAATAAAATGGTCGAGGCCGGTTTCACTGAAAATGTGACGCAAAAAAAATGGTCGTATCTGTCTTCGACGTCTGGCTTTACAGATACTTTGCTTAACATTGGAAACGGATCTGGCTTCATGTTTGATCTAAAAAAATCGGGATCAACACCTGATTCATGGCAAGAGGGACCAAACCTTGGAAGCTTTTATGATAAAGTTGATCCTACCAAATATATCGGCGAAGGGCATTTTCGCGAAGGGGCCATCACGCGCGGATTTTTTAAGCTGGCCAATGCTTGCGGTACAACCTGCGCCTTAGCGCCAATTAGTTTCGAAAATATTTGGCGGTCGTTCAACGCTATTACTGGTGCGGGCTTAAGCTCTGTTAAGTTTAAAAGTTCGCATACCGTTCTAGAAAATGTAAAATCTTTTGTGGGTGGCGGTTGGGCCGGTGATCTGCAAACAAAAGCCCAGGCAGAAGCACTGCATTTAAATTCTGATTCAAGTTACTTGTCAGGTGGCTACAATAAGTGGGTTCCATTTGCATCGTCACTAAGTTCGCAGCTTGGACCCTGTGCCGTACCTACTCAAATTGAACCGCGCGTTGATGATCCAATTTTGTCGGGATCAAACTCGGACCATCGGTATTCTAATCATTACTATGTGTTAGATTTTTCACTGGAACCAACATTAAATACTATCGGAGTTAAATTTACCAAAGTTTCTGGCACCGACACCGAGTTCGACCTAATTTTATTTCAAGAAAACTATATTTTTAATTCTGACTATTACTGCCCTTCGATAAACTCGCAAGGAAGTTGCGCGACCGCATTTGTCCCAAGTCGCACGACGACCACAGATGTCGCAAGGTCTGATCGTACATCAGGCGCAATTTCGTATAAAAAAATAACAAATTTACAAGCCCTAGATCGCACCAAAAAATATTTACTAAATATTCGTGCTTACACGCCATCTAAATCTATCGCTTCAACGACGCTATACACTTATTCTATGCGCGACAGCGTAACTGACGGATTAGGAAATTATCTATGTTACTAAGCAAAAAGTATTTTTTATTACTAGCACCGATTCTGCCAGCATTATTGGTAATGGCTTCAAAATCATCTGTTGAAAAGATATCTGCTAAGCCAGTGTATCTTTCTAATTTTACGGCGCAGGGTACGCAGCGAATAATTCAGATCGATATGAAAAATAACAACAGTGCAACATCTGAAAAAGAAATAATTCCGATAACTGCGCACGTTAGCATGCCGTTCGATTTTGACGGTGAACTGGAATACAAATGGCTGCTTAGTGAAAATATCGTTTTAGTTCAAGGTGCAGCAAATGGAAAAATTAGTCAGCTAAAAGCAAAAAAGAATTATTCGCTTAAAATTCAGGTGCAGGGATTTAGCACTGTCGAAAATAGGCAAATTGTTCTGCAAATTAGTGGAAATAAAAACGGACGAAGGCTTACCGCTGACGCCATAATCTCTTCGAAAATGGAAGATACGTTTGAAAGTGTAGTGCAAAACGTAGAAAAAATAAAAATGGAAAAACGCCAATGAAAAAAATAGTTCTTCTGTCACTATTAGTTGTAACCGTTGGATGTAATACGAACGTGACTCAATCACCACCACCCGGCCCAGTTGTTGCCAATGAAATTGCTGATTGCGCAACCTCGACAGTGTATACTTCGCCAGTTTTGGTAACTGGCACGGCTACTTTTTTTAAACGCGGCCTGAATTTCACCAACCCTATTACCGATAACAGCAAAATGACGTTAGGCGCACCAATTTCCACAGCGCTACCAATTAAATTTGCAGAGGTGCGCATCCTAAATTCAGCAGGCACCATTGTTCAGTGCGGAAAAACAAATGCGTCGGGTTCGTTAAAAGCTCTGGATGGCGCATCTAATTTAAATATTCCCAATACGGCTGGAAACTACACGGTTCAAGTTTTATCACGCGCCAACCACACCATGGCAAGTATAACGGGAAAACCAGCGTTTCAGTTTTATGCCTCGGTTAAAACAGACATATATTCTAATACGGTTTACACAGTATCGCAGGCTGTGACTTCGGCAGGGTCTGGCAGCGTCAGTGCAACACTCACTGCCTACGCCCGCGAATCTGAATCAGCCGAAGTAAATGGCGGTGCTTTTAATATTTTTAATGATGTAATTACAACCTATGAATATTTGAATCAGACTACGGGCTTATCAAATCTAAGCTGCCTAAGTCCTAAATTAAATGTTTTTTGGAAGGTCGGTTTCAATCCAGCCCAGTATATTTATCCAACTGCTACACCTGCGTCTGTAGGTACTTTATCGTTCTACGCGCGCGGTGAAAATGGGCTTTATATAAATGGCGGAAAGCTTGGCAATATAACTTCGGAAGACACCGATCATTTTGATGATGCTGTTATAATTCATGAAATTGGACACCACATTGAATATTCATGCGGGGGTATGGATTCACCTGGCGGTACACACTTCGGACTTTATCGAACTGATGCCAGGTTAGCTTGGTCAGAGGGTTTTGGAAACTTTTTTGGCGCGCATATTATTAAAAACAAAATCAGTTCAATCAACCCGGATTTAACTACGCAGTTAGCTTCAGCAGATGGGTGGGTCTACTATTTGGACACAATTGGCTATACTGATGGAACAGTTGTCGATGGTGGTGAATACATCCGGATAAAGTTGAATCAACTAGGAAACAGCGCCAAGCAAGTAAGCTCGGTCCCGGCTAGATATTATGACAGAGTGGATTCGGTCGCAAACCCAGCTGAAGGACATTTTAGAGAGACATCCGTTGCACGATCATTGTTCAAAAATGGAAATACCTGCGCAAATTGCGCCGGCTCTGGATTTTTTGCGCAAATGTGGAGTGCGTTTGAAAAAGCAACTACCGCCGGCATGGGCAATGCAATATATCCCTCCCGCTCGTCGGCACGTTTTTACAGTCGGCTTTATGCAGTGATTGGAAGTGGTGCATTTTCACCAATTGATTCTGTGTTGAATACCGATGAAGCGCAACAGCGAGAGACCTCCGCAGTTTTCACAGTGGGGGTCTTTAGAGTTCACGTACCATATGGAATTAAACTAGTACCAAGTGGCAGCGCTTGCGTTTTAAAAATTCAGCCACGGGCTGATTCAGCAACGGATAGTAATTATCAATCAGACCAGCGGTATTCAAATCATTTTTACTCTGTCGATTTAACTGCGTTGCCAGGAGTAACTGATATACAACTGACCTCATCTTTTGTATCGGGCACTGCCGTGGACATCGATTCAATTCTTTACAAGGATACTTATTCTTACGATGAAGACTGCGCGGCTTACGCCGCAAATGGCACGTGTTCAACGGCACAAAAATCTGTTTCTGCCGATATGGTCAGATACGACCGCACCGTAGGTAATGGAACAAAAACCTTGGCTAATCTAAGTTCGCTTAGCGCAGCTTCAAAATATTTACTTAACGTACGCGCTTACACTGCTGCAAGAACTGTCGTTAGCGCCACGGAATTCACTTATGAATTAAAGGATCAACTAGGGAGGTCTTTATGTCCAGCTTCACCGTATTAAAATCAGTTTCTGTTATCGCCTTGGGCGCCGTCATCGGTTACAGTTCCGTGCAGTTTGCATTGACCAAAGAATCTCCGAATCGCTATCTGGCTTCGTCCACGGTATCAAAAATGGCAGTTGAACAGTATTCACGAACGCTGATCGACTTAAAAATTGAAACCTCAAAGATTGCACAGACTGAAAAAGAGGCGTCCGTTATAGAAGTTAGCATTGAAGCGTTTCGCGACATTCCAGCGGGCATTCCCTTTAAGTGGAACCTACCTGAAGACGTCGAAGTTCTTTCTGGAGCCCAAAACGGATTGCTACCAGAATTTGCTGCCAATCAAATACACGTTTTCAAATTAGAAGTGTCAGGATTTAACAAATTAAAAAAGTCTTTCATTAGTTTTTCAGTCAATGGCGAAGTCGGCGCCATAAACTTAAAACGAGAGATCCTATTTTCATCACGCCCTGAGGATTCTTTCGAATACGTCGTACAGCAGTATGAGAAAAGCAAAATAGCTGATGCAAAATCTACCAATGGTAAAGTTGGAAAAGCCAACAGCTACAAAGGACCGATTGATCCAAAAAAAGTTATTCACTAAATACTTTGTTTCAGCTATGCTTATTCCATGATACGAATTTCATTAATTTACGCAGCCGTTTTGGCATTCATTTTTGTAGCCCTTAGTCTTCGAGTTGTAAAAAATCGTTTTAAGTCGAAAGTATCCTTGGGTGATGGTGGTCATACACTTTTAAATATTGCCATTCGGACCCATGCGAATTTTGCCGAATACGTGCCTTTGGCTTTAATTCTTATAATTAGTGTCGAGTTTTTAGCTTACCCAATTGTTGTAGTACATCTGTTAGGTGGACTACTTATCTTGGGTCGGTTAAGTCACGTTTATGGACTAGCAACTAAAAATAGTCTTAGTAATTTTCGCCCAGTTGGGGTGATTACGACAATTACAGTAATTGTCGTAAGTGCAATTTTAGTATTAGTTAGATCTTTGCAATGACGCATTAGTAACTAAATCGGAATAACTTCTACGGATGGATTGAACTCATCTTTCAGTATTCCCTCAATAGCCATAAGCGTACCTGTGGTCGAACTTGGACAAGTCCCACATGCACCTTGGTACGAAACATACACTTTGTTGTCTTCAAACTTCAGAACATCTATATCGCCACCGTCACCTTGAAGGCCCGGGCGGATTGTGCGATCTAAAATTTCTTCTATTTGCTGCAGCTCTGGCGATAAGCTTTGCCGTGCAATCTTTTTTTCATCACGCACTGTTTGATTCGGATTATGCACAGCCATACGCGATTGAATTACCGCGCACACATCCATCTGTAATTTATCACTATCACTATCGAACTGATGGGTTACAGTAATAACATTTTGAAAGAAATGAACCTGGCGAACGCCGTCCACTTGAAACAACGACCTGGATAAAATATTATGTTCAGCTTCCTGAATTGTCGAATAGGTTGCCTTACCTTCGGTAAGAACAGGTCTGTCTAAGACAAATTTCCAAGCATTCGGATTAGGTGTTGCTTGCACGCGAATTAAAACTTCAGTTGAACTCATAACAACATCCTCTTGGCTTTCTGAATAGCCGCTAAAAACAAATCAATATCATTTTCATTATTGTAAATTGAAATCGAAGCCCGCACAGTTCCAGTTAGATCAAACTTTTTTAGCAACGGCTGCGTACAATGATGGCCCACACGCACAGCTACGCCCTGCTGATCTAAAATTTGGCCCACATCCGAATGATGAGCACCTTTAATATTAAAACTAACAATTGCAGCCTTTTCAGCTGCAGTTCCGAAAAACTCTACACCTGAAATTTCCTGTAAACCTACAACTAACTTTTTCATTAAACTTTGTTCATGATTAAAAATTTCAGTCAAATCCAGCGATTTAAAGAAATCGATTGCTGCGGCTGTGCCGACCGCGCCTTCAATGTGGGGTGTGCCAGCCTCGAATTTAAATGGCAATTCATTAAAAGTTGTGACGTCGTAATTTACATTCGAAATCATACTGCCACCTAATTGGTACGGAGGCATTTTTTCTAACAATTCTTTTTTTCCATACAACACACCAAAACCATAGGGACCAAATAACTTATGTGCAGAGAAAACTAGAAAATCAACATTCAAATTTTTCACGTCAATAAGCTTCTGTGACACCAGTTGTGCCGCATCTAAAACCGTAACGGCCCCAACTTCTTTGGCCTTAGCAACCACCCGTTTGATGTCAACTAAGGTCCCTAGTATATTAGAACATCCCGAGAAACATATTAGCTTTGTTTTTTTTGTTATAATCTGATCTAGCGACGAATAATCTAAATCGCCTTCAGTAGTTACAGGTATGTACTTTAATTTGCAGTTTTTTCTTTGAGCTAATATTTGCCACGGCACTATGTTCGCATGATGTTCTAACTCAGTTAGTACAATTTCATCACCGTTTTGCAAATACTGTTCGCCATAGCTGCTTGCGATCAGATTTATTCCTTCAGTTGTTCCCTTGGTAAAAATAATTTCCTCAGTAGCTGATGCATTTAAAAAACTTCTGATTTTTTCGCGTGCCGCTTCAAATTCAACCGTGGCCTTATCACTTAAAAAGTGTGCGCCCCGATGAACATTCGCGGTTTCAAATGAATTAAACTGCGTTATGCGCTCAATTACCGATTTAGGTTTTAGAGTTGTTGCGGCGCTGTCTAAATAAACCAAATCGTGCCCGTGAACTTTTTGCTGAAGCGCTGGAAATTGTGACCGTACTTCTGCAAGGTTAAGCATGACTAATCATCCGATCCAATTTTTGGTTCAATATTTTTAACATCCAATCCTGCACCGTTTTGTTTTCAAATTTATAAATTAATTCAAGCGCAAATCCAAAAGACAGCATTTTAACTGCTTGGTATTGATTAATTCCCCGACTTAAAAAATAAAATATTTCTTCTTTGTTTAACTGACCGACAGTTGACCCATGGCCCGCCTTAACGTCGTCAGCGTAAATTTCCAATTGTGGAATTGAAACCGCTTGGGCATCACGGGTCAGCAGCAAATTATTGTTAAGCTGCTCAGAATTCGCCTTTTGTGAATCCTTTTCTATGCGCACCCGTCCGCGAAAAACGCTTTGCGCAGAATCAGACAGGACCGATTTATACAATTGGCGTGAATTATTTCCACCAGAAACGTGCTGTATGAAGGTGTAATGATCTGCATGTTGATTGCCACTAATCGCGTTTAGTCCGTAAACACCAGC
>JANPNP010000177.1:0-1761 GCA_031427535.1 Bdellovibrionales bacterium
GCGCCAACGATACACACATCAACTTCAATATTTTCAGCAAGCGCAGGGAAAGTCGGCATTTCTACGGTATCAAGCCATTCAGAATGACTTTCACCTTCGTGAAGTGGTTTGTGATTTGGCACCGTCGTGTATTCGTTTTCAATTGGCATATTCGATTCCCTTCGCTGATAATGCATAATGTCTTATGCATTATCAGCGAAGCAAAACATCAGCCAGTCAGGCCTTAGATAAACTGCGTATAACCGTTACCTAAACGACAAAGCAGTGGCAAAATTCCCACAATGTGGGTAGTTATACGCTATGAAACACTGGGTATTTGATCTTGATGGCACACTGGTCGATTCTGGTTTTGCCTATGAAAAAGCAGTTCAACTCATTTTTGCACATTTTCATTTGCCATGTTCAAAACTAGATTTACAAAAAGCGCATCTGTATTTTAATCCGTATGAATTTTTTAGCTTGTATTTGCAAAGTCCTGCAGATGTGCAAAAGGCGATCAATCTGCTGCTGCAATTTAATATGGAACACGTTCCTGACATTCCTGCGTTTGCAGGAATTACAGATTTTATAAATGAACTGGCAAAGCAAAATGTAGCCATTAGTGTTTGGACGGGCCGTGATTTCAATTCAGCACGAAAAATTTTAGATCACACTGGACTTGGCCGAAACATCAGTCGCACATGATAACGTGGTTATGATCGGGGATCATAAATTTGACGTGCATGGGGCCCACGCTGCACGTGTAAAACCCGTTAGTGTCAGTTGGAAAGCAAATGATCCCCACTTGCTAGCAGAAATATCTGATCACCATTTTAACCTAGTAGCCGATCTTAAGACATGGACACTAAATCATTACCGCTAAGCAGTTTAACATGAGTATTTTTTCGCCAGCAAAATGATATCCGAATGTCACTAAGTTAAGTTTTCTCAACCAGTCCAATTTTATTGAATGGCAATGGACCCATCGCTTAACCTTGCTGGCTTATCGGGGGATAAAACAATGCTTAAAAAATCCTTTTTTTTACTGGGCAGTCTATCACTGGCTTTCCTACTTTCAGCGTGTACAAATTCAAATTCGGATACGAACAAAAACCGAGTTGGTCAGTTGCAGGACTTAGGACCTTGTGGGGACATCATCACAGATGTAAAAATTAATTCATTCAATCAAAACAGCACCCAATTTCAGTTGAAAGCTGCGGGCTATAGCCGACGTTGCATGACCGAAGTCATCGTGAACGGTGAACCGGCTCAAAAAGAAGTCGCCGGCCACACGGCTGTGATTATTCTTCCCAACCTTAAATTTATTTCTGTTAAACTAGCAGAAGCCGTATACATTTTACGACTGCAAGTGCAGGCGCCAACGGCTGCGGAGATTGATACTATTTTTTCTAAACTGCAAGTGGTCGGAAATCCGGCTAGCTATTTAGCGTTTGAAAAACAGATGCCTGCATACGTACACTTTCAGTCTGGATTTTTGTATAAAATAACAAAAGCTACAGAATTAGATTCTGAACTTAAAATCGAATTTAAGTCAGGTGCTGAACACACTGAAGCTACGCTACAAAGTGTCAATCAACTTGAACGTGGTGAAAAGTATGTGGATGTGTTGTGGGCGCCGGTGAATGGGTTATTTTCCCAACTGTCGGTAGGTCCCACATTAAAAACAATACTATGGAGTCAAAACGATTCCATTTCATTACTACAAACTTTGCCAACGACCAGCTGAAGTCCGCGACCGAATACCAGGACCTGATCATTGCC
>JANPNP010000178.1:0-6892 GCA_031427535.1 Bdellovibrionales bacterium
ATCAGGACGGCAGTAACTTTCTTCTAAGCTAAGCCAACTTAAGCCCGAGAGCACATCCAGTTCGTTACAAATTGATGCTAGTTTTAAAACGTCAGAGGCTGTGGCTAATACTTTTTTTCGAAGCTCGGAATAGATTTCAAATTCCAATTCAAAACGTTTGCTTTGTGCCGATAGAACTTTCTTTTCAAGCTCTAGCAATTCATCGGTATAAAATCGTTCGGCGTTGGCTAATGTTTGCTTTCGTTGGTAGCGCGCAGGGACTTTATCTTTATGCGTGTGCGTGATTTCGATGTAATAACCAAAAACGTTATTGTAACGAATTTTTAAAGAATTAATTCCCGTGCTTTCTTTTTCTTGCTGTTCCAGTTTTTCAACCATCTGGTTTGCATGCGTGGATATAAAAACTAATTCATCTAATTCGTTCGAGAAACCTTTTTTAATCAAATGACCTTGTTTTACTGAAAGCGGAGCTTCGTCATCAATCGTTTTATCGATCTGGGACGCAAGATCTGAAACAACGCTTAAGCACGAACTGTGATCGAACGTAAAGAATTTTTCACACCATCTGATGGCTTGCAGTCCAATTTTAACTGAACTGGCTAAGGATACTAAATCGCGACCATGACACTGCGGTTGCGCAATTTTTCCGATGCGTCGTTCAACATCACCCATTCCAGATAAAATTTCGCGCACTTTTTTAAGTTCCATCATGTTATCGCGAAATAAACTGATCTTTTGCTGCCTAACTTCGATTTGGCTTTTAGACCGTAAAGGAAAACTAAGCCACTGTCGCAGTAATCTTGAACCCGCAGAGGTTTTCGTGCGGTCAATTGCCTTAAACAAACTACCCTGCTCTTTACCATTGTAGTTCGCAAAAATCTCAAGGTGCCTGATCGTGGTCTGTGACAGCACTAAACGATGTTCGATTTCGCGCCTTTCAAAGGGCTGCAAAATTAAATTAAGATCAGCAACACACAGCTTCGTGACATAATCAGTTAGAAGTTCCCGCGAATCGTTGAAATTTTCTTTATGTTCTGAGACCAAAAACCTTTCTGCCAAATTGTGATCTTTTATCCAAAGTGCAGAAACATCAGCAACAACCACTTCAGCAACTGGTAGGATTTCTAACAAACGAAGTTTCTCGGTGATTTGATTTATTTCGTAGTAAAACGCCTCACCCGTCGTGGTATCGATAAAGCTCATGGTGCTTTCATCAACGGCGCAGACATAGTGCGCCTTAGTTTGATCAAGCGTATCCGCATCAAACACCATGCCCGGTGTTAACACGCGGGTGACAGCACGTTTTACTAAACCCTTAGCAAATTTGGGATCTTCGATCTGATCACAAATTGCAATTTTTAATCCGGCCGCCAAAAGTTTATTTATAGGCCCCGCAATTGAATGATGAGGCACACCACACATAGGAGTTGAATCTTCAGATTTTTTATTTCGCTGGGTAAGTGCAATACCAATTATGGGCGCAGCTTTGACAGCATCATCGTAAAACATTTCAAAAAAATCACCCATACGAAAAAGAAGAACTTTATCATTGTGAAATGCTTTGATATCCCAGAATTGCTTCATCAGCGGAGTTAGCTCTCCGGATTTTTTTGTCTGTGCCATGCCTTTGTTTTATTTTTTAATAAACAGTGATTCAATCGCTAAGTGGTTACACGCGCAAATGATGCAATGTTCTTACTCTAGGATGATTAAATCTTAAGCCAATGCAGTTAGCAATTTTTGGTAGATGCCATCAAATCCGCCATTACTCATAATAAGGATTACGTCGCCCCGCTTGGCGCTGGTTTTTAAAAAACTAACAATCTGGTCGGCCTTTTGAAATGACTGCGCTTTTTTACCAATCTTTTTTAGATCGGTGACTAGTTCACCCACAGAAAAACGGTCGTCTTCCACAATTTTACTTAAATCGAAAGCTTCAGCTAATACAATTTCGTCAGCAAAACTAAAGGCCTCAACATAATCTTTTTGAAAAATTTTTCTTCGTGATGTTGCAGATCTAGGTTCAAAAATGGAAAACACTTTTCGTCCAGCATAGCGGGCCTGAATTCCTTTTACAGTTTCCTTTACAGCTGTTGGATGATGGGCAAAATCTTCGATAACAAGTATGCCTTGCGGTTCGCCCAAAATTTCTTGCCGACGTTTGACTCCGGTAAATGTCGAAAGCGCTTTCTGTACCGAACTAAAATTCCACTGTTGCACATGGGCCTGCGCAATGACTGCTGCTGCATTTAATATGTTATAATTACCAGTCATTATCGTTCGAAAATCGCCTAACTTTTCATTTTTAAAAAACATAGAAAATAATGTAAAGCCATCTTTCTGTTCCATAACCTGCACGTGATAATCGCTTGCTGGATTAAAGCCATAAGAAAATAAATCTTTAGCTTTAGCTTTTTTTGCAATTTCCACTACGTTTGGATCATCACCCCAGTAAATAAATGAGCCCTCGACCGGGACAAGGGCTGCTAATTTTAAAAATGCATTTTTTACGGCAGCAAAATCTTTATAAATATCAGCGTGATCAAATTCAACTGACGTTAAAATAACAAATTGTGGTTTGTAGTGAATAAATTTCGGAACCTTATCAAAGTAAGCTGTGTCGTATTCGTCGCCTTCAATAACAAAAGTTCTGTCCTTTGGGTTCCTAAAACTTTGTGAGAAATTCTTTGGTATTCCACCAATTAAAAAACCAGGCTGCTGACCGCAGCTTTCAGCAACCCAACTTAATAACGACGTTGTTGTGGTTTTTCCATGCGTGCCAGATATAACAAACGATTTCTTATCAGCAATTATTAATTCGCCCATGGCTTCGGGTAATGAACAGTAGGAAATCTGTAACGTATTCATTTGCTGCGCTTCCACATTTGAAGCTGAAATAACATTTCCCACAATAACAAAGTCAGGTTTTGGATTTAAGTTTTTAGCACCGTACGGCGTCTGAATTTTAATTCCCATGGCTTCAATTTGCGTTGACATGGGTGGGTAAGGGTTTGCATCACTGCCAGTAACGTGATAACCCCGATCTTTTAGTAGACCAGCTAGCGAAGCCATCGCAGTACCACAAATGCCCATCATGTGAATATGACTGCCTGCTGCTAGTTTCTTTATCGATGCGTGGGGCATTTAGATAGTCCTTTTTAAAGATTCAAAAATCCAGTTATGAATTTTTGGCCGCAGTTGAATAAAAGATTTATTTTCCCGACCGTACTGAATGCGATTACTTAAAATTAATACCAAAAGATCATGACGTGGATCATACCAGAACGACGTTCCAGTAAAACCTGTGTGCCCGATAGACAAAATAGAAAAGTGCGGGCCGCAACTAGCGCCATCAAGTGTAGGCATCATGTAACCCATAGCCCAGTCACCCATTTCAACGGGTATCGCACGTGCTGCAAACAGCTGTGCTGTTTTTTGCCGAACTTGGTACCGCGCAATTCCTTGTAACTGAGACCTTACATTTAACCCGAAGGCTGACACGTCTTCAATGCTACCAAAAAGACCCGAATGAGTTGAAATTCCCCCAAGTGCCCAGGTATTTTCGTCATGCACTTCGGCACGCATTGTTTTTTTTCTCCACACGCAATCTTCGGTCGGTGCAAATTGCTTTACCGGAAGTGTCGTTTTATTCTCTATGTGAAAATCTAAAGTGGTATTTGGATAGTAGCGTGATTTAAAATCATTCCAAATTTCTAACACGTTTTTTTGTAACATTTTTTCTAGGACAAAGCCTAAAACAAGTATGCCAATGTCTGAATAGATCGCTTTACCAGTTTTATTCATTTCTGTTTTTTTCAATTGCTCATAAAGCCAGGCCCGTTTTTCAAGCCACGTTTTATCAAACGGAACTTCTTTAAACAGTGGTAACCACCACGGAAGCCCTGACGTATGCGTTAATAACTCAATTAAAGTAATTTCGGCATGAGGAAAATCTGGTAAGTAGGTGCCAACCTTGGAATTTAATGACCACTTACCTTTATCGAAAGCTTCCATCAGCGCCTGCTGCGTGAAAATAACTTTAGTTAACGACGACAGATCATAATAGGGAAAAGTTTTTCCAACACTGATATCACAAACTAGGCGCCCCACGTGGTATGCCCGTACCGTTACCCCAGGCGTTACATCAGGAATGGCTGCGCGAATTTGTTCAACTAGTTTATTTTCTTGGCTTGAGTATTTCATTTGAATTATAGACTACCATTTGAAAGCACGACTTATCAATTACACTCTTGGTAATTTGCGCTTTCGTATTAAAAAACAACGGTCGCTGTAATGGTGCGTGCCCAGACTGGACTCCGCTAAATGCTGGCATTTGTAATTCTTGAAAAAATTCAGTTAACGTTGGCAGTGATAAATCGGTGCCGTTGGGCTCTTGGCATTTGATAAAATCCCCTAAGACCACAGCTTTGACTTTTTTGAAAACTCCGGCTTGCTTCATCTGCTGCAAACAACGATCAATGCGGTACCCGCGTTCGCTCATCTCTTCGAAAAAAAGTATTTTACCATCACCGCGAATTTGGTTAACAGTGCCTAAACTTGAAGTGATCACCATCAAATTTCCGCCAATTACCGGACCTTCTAATTTTTTAACGGCTTTGGCTTTATCTGTTAACGGAAGCAAATTTTCAAACACAGTTTGCTTTGCTTGGCCACTGACGACAGCTTTCATTTCTTCAAGGTTTTCAACCGATAACAGCCCTAATCCGACCCGATCTATTAGCGGTCCGTGTAACGTAGGCCAGTTCCACTTTTGATTTAAAAACAAATGCAAAGATGATACATCGCTAATTCCAATAAAAAGTTTTTGTCGTTTAGGTTTTTTTAAAGCGTTTAACTGTGGTAATAAGCGGATTGATCCATACCCGCCCCGTAAACACCAAATGCCTTTTGAATCCGTTGCTAAAAGCGCATTTTTTAAATCTTTAAAACGAAACTCATCGGAATTGGATAAAAAAAGTTCTGGTTTTAAAATATTGCTGACGACGCGGACTTTGTAACCCCACGATTTTAATGCTGTGACACAATTTTCTAAAACAACAGCTTCTGTTGCTGAACCCGGAGCAATAATATCAATTAAATCCCCTGGTTGTAGGAAATAGCTAGTGCTTTTTTTAGATATTTTTTTCGGCTCTTTTTTGGATTTCGACACCCTTTAAGTTTGTCGGATAATCACCATTAAAACAAGCAGCACAGAATGTTTCAGGACCAGCGTTCATGGCTTTCCACATGCCTTTTTCGCTTAAATACGCAAGCGAATCAGCGCCGATAAAACGTCTGATGTCTTCTAAACTTTGATTGGATGCGATCAATTCACTTTTTTGAGGAGTATCAACGCCGTAGTAGCAAGGTCCCACTGTGGGCGGTGAGGCAATACGCAAATGCACTTCTTTGGCGCCTGCTGCGCGCAGCATTTGAATAATTTTTTGGCTCGTTGTTCCGCGAACTAATGAATCATCAATAACAACAATGCGCTTACCTTTTAAAATTCCAACTTGTGCGTTTAATTTTATCTTAACCCCGATGTCACGCACCGCTTGCGTTGGTTGAATAAAGGTTCGTCCAACGTAATGATTGCGGATCAATCCAAATTCAAATGGAATGCCGCTAGCTTGGGAAAACCCTAATGCTGAAGGCACACCACTGTCTGGAACTGGGATAACCACATCCGCTTCAACATTAGATTCAAACGCAAGCTGTTCACCAAATCTTTTGCGCGATTCGTAGACCGAGCGTCCAAAAACGACGCTATCCGGTCTAGCAAAATAGACATGCTCAAATACGCACTGGGCTGACTTTCTTTTAGGATTTTCAATCTTAACTTTTTCCGAAATCATTTCCTTAGCGCTGATTTCTAAAATCTCGCCTGGTTCGATTTCACGTACGAATTCTGCGCCTATTAAATCAAGTGCGCAGGTTTCGCTTGCTACGATATAGCTTAAGCTTGAGCTATTTTCAATGCGTCCAAGAACAAGTGGTCGAAAACCCAGGGGATCCCTGGCAGCAATCAAGCGGTCATGTGCAAGTATGACAAAGCTATAAGCCCCATCCAGACACTGTAAACTTTCTTTTAATGCCGAACGCAAATGCGTTGACGGATTTTTTGCTAGCAAATGCAGTAAAACTTCAGTGTCATTATTACCTTGAAAAATGGCGCCGTCTCTTTGTAAAGCTTCACGTAAAATAGAACTGTTCACAATATTACCATTATGGGCAACAGCAACGGGACCTGAAAGCAAATTTGACGTCAACGGCTGGGCATTCATCAACGAATTACCACCCGTTGTAGAATACCGCACATGACCAATTGCCGATAATCCTTTTAAACTTGTTAAATGAGATTCTTTGAATATGTCGGCAACTAACCCTAAACTCTTGTAAATATGATGTGTGCCTTTAGGACCATGAACTGAATTTTGTGTTTCAAGTGAAACTATTCCAGCGGACTCTTGACCGCGGTGCTGAAGAGCATACAGACCTAGGTAAGTCAGTCGTGCGGCCTCGGGATGATTCCAAATTCCAAAAACGCCGCATTCATCTTTCCATGAACCTTTTAACATTAAATTCCTTTTCTCATGCTACTTTGAAATTCGGTAAAATTAAGCTCGAACGAATTTGATATTTTAATTCTATCATCTACTGTTTCGCCAATCTTTTTGATTTCAAGTAAGGGATCAGCAAAATGACGCTTCAAAAATTCTTGCATTCTTACAGCGTCAGACGTGGTGATTAAAAAACTATACAACTCATCTTTAAAAAGCTCAGTGTCTTTAACCACTTGCATGTCAAAACTCAGGTCAAATCCAACGAACTTTGCCATTTTTAAACACGTCACGGCAACGCCCCCAAGACCTACTGCCTTAATTGCACCTAC
>JANPNP010000179.1:0-4817 GCA_031427535.1 Bdellovibrionales bacterium
ATCTTGTTCTTGAGCAGGAGCTTTATCTTGTTCTTGAGCAGGAGCTTTATCTTGTTCTTGAGCAGGAGCTTTATCTTGCTCTTGTTCTTGCTTTGGCTCTTCAGCTTTGCAAGAAGACATTACGAAGTGAATGCCGTTAGAAGATTTACCTTGAGATTGGTCACCAGAAGAATCTGATACCATGTGAACCGCATCAGCCATGAAACCACCAGCTGCGTTGGCAACAGTGTATCCACCTGCGCCATTGCTAGCCAATGTCATAACTAAAGTTCCATTAGCGTATAGATCCCAAGTTCCAGAATCTGTTTCAACAGCTTTGTCGATAGAAGCTAAGAATGCTGCGCGGTCAACTAAAACAGGGTAAGCAGCTAAAATCTGCTCATAAGTCATAGGCTCGCCACCAGAAGAAGATTCTCCTGCAGAAAACTCACGACCAGTTACGTTTGATTCACTTCGGGTTGCACCTGAAGCTGTCATTCCAACTGCGTCAGTTGTATTTTCTGTCACTGCAGAGTTTGGTGTGACGGCAGCTGGGCTGTCAGAACCACTGTTAGTACAAGCTACGAATGTTAAGCATAGTGCTGCCATCGTAGCGCTTTTCAAAAGACGCGCGCAATTATTTTTCATAAATATCCTCCGTTAGGGTTTTGTGTGTAACGGTGACCGAAGCAACGTGTATGCCACAGAAAATTAAATGCGGTTTGATGTTTTAGTTGAAATGGTAAACAAAGCTCGGGGTTTTTTACCCGCGCGCAAATGTGGACGGGAAAAAAAACCGCTAATTGACATACTTTTTTATTTTGCTGATTTGACAAGCGCAGTTACGATGATTAAAAAGATCTCATGAAAGAATATGAAATTGCTGCACTAAAAAATGACACTGTAAACACACTTGGTTTTGAAAATGAGTTGCAGCTTTGTTTTCTGGTACTGCAAGAACTTCGTACACATTTAACTATTGAGAATTTTTTGCAACTTTATACACAGGCACACGAACATGAAGGTTATAAAATAATTACAGCAAAAAAGAATAAAAAAATTGTTGGTCTTATGGGCTACAGAATTTTACATGACTTTGTTCACGGGAAACATCTGTACATTGATGATTTAGTTTCGACGCAAACCGAACGCTCAAACGGGATAGGCTCGGCACTTTTAGATTACGCAGAAAAACTAGCTGCTTTGAATGGTTGCACAGGTCTAAGACTTTGCACTGGAATTGATAACGAGCTTGGTAAAAAGTTTTATGAAAAAAACAATCTAAGGCTTCGAGCCGTAGTCTATAAAAAGAAATTGCAGCCATAGCCACAAGTCAGATGTGTTTTGATCCCGACTAAAAGCTAGAAAACAGAAAGTCATTGGCCATCGACAAGTTATTTTTAAGTTTCTCAGATAAACTGAAAACATGAAAAAATGGACTGTGTTTTTTAGCTTGCTAGCATCGCTTTGTCTTGGGATTACACTATTTCATTTCTCCACAGATACCGTTATTGAAAAAGCTGAATTTTCAAGCGTAGCCAAGGCAAGTCAGGTCTTGAAGTATCGGGGGCCTATAGATGACTGCATGCTAAGCGACACACTCTATAATCGATCGTACCAGATCAACGCCACATGTACAGAAAACTATGTCCATTTTTTCCCGACCGAAACACTAAAAAATAAAAAAAACGAAAAACGTTCGCCGAAAGAATTAAAAGTGGGGTCGTTTAATTTGTTTCACTTGGGTGATAACCAAGCACCGATGAAAAGTTACGCTATCGTGGCTAGTATTATTAACCAATGGGATCTAGTCGGCGGGCAAGAGATGATGCCGCTAGCCTCTGATATTGCGAATGAAAATCGTAAACTTGGGGATGCGATTCAAGCTACGCCAAGTTTAAGTTTTCCGTTTGAAGACTGGTCCGTGTTGGCCCCGGGGTATTTGCGCGTTTTACGAGAACTGCAAAAGCTTGATACTAGCTGGGCGCTAATTCTTCAGCCTACATCCGAAGGTGAAGGCGGCGCTGGCGAAATGGCCGGCTTTTATTACCGCTCCACTGTCGTCCAATTAAAAGAGTGGGACTATTGTTCGTTTGAAAAAGCTTTTGATACGAAAAGTGGGACGCAAGCAGGTAATTTAGCCTGTTTAACTCAGGCTTCTGAAGCTGTTGCAAAGCTCACGTCACGATTAGCGTTTGCCGCTTTTTTTAAAAGTGAAAACTTTGACTTTATCGCGCTGACAACTCACAATCGCTTCAGACGTTCGCTTGACCCCAAAGACTTAGAAACGCAGAAAAAACTTATTTGCAACAATCACAGTCAACCAAGCCAATGTAAAATTCCGTTAGACCACGTAGGCCGTTACTACGAAATTCAGGCCGTTGCAGAGCAAATAGGAAAAATGAAAGAAGATGCAAAAGATGCCGACGTCATCTTCATGGGAGATTTCAATATAGAGCTTGATCCCATCACGGTCGAAAACTGGAAAGCCTCGCTTAGGGCGGCTCCGCTACTTAGACCATTTCAAAAAGAGCCTACAACAGTAGGTATTAAATTTTCAAAAATGGTAAACAGCTATGATCATTTTATCCTAGATACCAAATGGACTTCAGAATGTAATGCTGAAGCAGCAAAAAGTTATGACTTTGTTAAAGCAGCCGCGCGAAACACATCGACTGCAGATAAGCTGATCAAGCGCCACATGTCGGTATCAGCGCAAACTGCAGTTGCAGCAGAAAAAAAGAAAGAAACTGAAAAATTTATCAAAGTACAAAATTCTAGTTCTGGTCCCATTGTGCGCGTGTTGAATGAAAAAGAAAAAGACGAAATCAATGCCAGTTATGATGCTGCTTTAATTCGAATGAAAGTAAATGACTATGCAGTGGTGCTTGAACTTATCAGTGACCATATTCCAATCGAAATGATTTGCAAAAAGGACTTAGCAGATGATGATTAAAATTTTAGGGATCGTGCTGATTCTAACGTCGTGTACGCAAAACGTAAAAACAGTTAATTTGTTAGCCGCACGAACGCCTGCTGCAGATACAGATGCTATTGGATCTGAGACGGCACGCTTAGTTTATTCAACTTACGATGCTAAGGGGAAGGCCTCGCATGAAGAAATTAACAGTGATCGCTGGAATGGTTTCGACGGCGGCTTCAGTGCTGGTGGACGGGAAGATTATTTAGTAAAGATGTTTTATGCGTCGACTGTGGGCGTCTCATCGAGAGGCATTTTGCATGCGGCTTGCTTTATGGGTAATGCGCAAAGTGTACAAAGAAATTTTTTTGAAAATGAAACTGCGGCTGTTCGTAATTTAGTTTCTAAGGTCCAGGTACGATCTAGCAGTGATGGGCGAAAGCTTGGGTTAAAACTAAATCATAAAACCCGCGGGGTGCTATTTTTTCGCTTAAGCCATTGTCTATCCGGAAAATCGACCGTGTCAGAAATTTCTTTAAAGCCGTCACGTATACCAGCTAACGAGTGGCCTACGCCAAATCCCGCAGTTGAAAAAGTGGCGCAGAAGACTTTACCTGGTTTAATAAATGCCACTGGATTTCAGCAAATTCATAAAACTAGGATCGATCGAAAAGCTTTGCCTGAATTTGCTTTACGCGCTGATTTCGAAGATATGCCAAACGCCTATGAGCAAAAACCATGGAATGGGTTAGATTTGCATGATCCTAAAGAGGCGTTGCTGTTTGCGCTACGGGCTCAAAAATACGTTTACGAAAATATGGCAAACCAAAATGAAAAAAATCGCGATCAGAATTTTATAGCTTCAAAAAACAAAAATCGCTATTGGTGCCACATGCCATGGATGAATGTTGGCGTGAATGGCCGTGAAGCTGTCCACGGTCTAACACAAGAGCGCGATTTAAAAAGTTCGACACTTATGCCAACGTTTGCAAACGCTGCGCCCGGAACAAATTGGGGCTTAGCATTTTTTAACGCCGAGGGCTGTAAGACAATTCGCGACATTTTCGGTTCTGCAAAAAACCCAAAAGTCACACCCGATTTTACTAAGAACAGTTTTCCAAATGAAACGTTTATCACTAAAATACTTTTCACAACTGCCAATTTTCCAGAAATCGAAAATGCCTACAAGTGGAACGCTCACGTGAACGAAGTCGGCAGCACGGAAAGATCAATACGAACAGTGCGGCATATCCAAATGGATATTGCTGTGAAGGATACCTCACTGAAAGGTGTAAGCCCTGACTTACAGAACTGGGCTATGACTGCATTTTACTACGATGCAAACTTTGACTTTGATACCGAGTACAAAGAATTACTAGGCATTGAGCATCCAATTAAGTCGATCCCAAATTTACCACCCGAATTATTTAAGATGCGTCCGATCGGTATTCAGACAGGTTACAGTGATCCTTTGAAAACTCGCGATACTATTTTGTTTCCGGGTTCGCACACCAATGGTGTTGGCGGACGTCTGAATGGACCAGCAGATAATCCAAAAACAAGTTGTTTAGGTTGTCATGGGCCGGCGGGAACGCAAGCGCGAATGGTTCCAGGTTTTTTATCTTTAAGTATGTTTGAACCTTTTAGAAATGTTCCGAATCTTGATTTCAATCAACAGCTGGCGCTAGCAAAATCAAATTTTGAAACTTACATTCCCTAACCGAAACCTGACTTTACTTTCTAATTATCTCACGCTGAGATAACTAGAAAGTAAATCACCATCGTTCACGGAGGGACAGTGTTATCTAATTTATTAAATACAGTTGCTAAAGCAACTGCGGCTATCCTTTTAATTTCATCGGTTACAGTGTCGGTTTCAGCAGCAAGAATTGCTGTTATGGGTGACGCTGGCCGCGCC
>JANPNP010000180.1:0-1642 GCA_031427535.1 Bdellovibrionales bacterium
TTGTGATAACTGCTGCTATTCAAAATGTACCGAGTTTTTTAAAGTATTCTTGGCGTCTACCATTCAAGTAGCGCAGGTCAACAACATAAAAATCAGCTGAATTGATCCCTGTTGGCAACTCTTTGTAAAGTGCATGCGTTAAACTAGATACTATGAAGGAAACTAAAAAAACAGCAGCTGATTTCATATCTTAATTTTAATCAGCTGATATTTCACCTGTCAATTTAGCTTGGTATTTAGCTGCCTATTTACAAGTGTAAGCAGCCATTTTAACAAATCCGCGCGGTTTATTTGATCCTGCAGGTATCGTCTGAACCATTTCGCATTTTCCTGCTAAACTTCCGATTTCCATACCGACCTTAAATTGTTTCTGAAGCCAACGTTCAACCACCGCTTGGCCACCTAAATCATAATCGCCTTCAAAGTTTTCCCAGTTGCACTTTTTTGCTGGGTCAGGAGCGGGTGCAACATAAGGGTTACGAACAGATTCATGCATCACAAAATTTAATTGATCGCGGTATTTGTTGGCCGCGATATACTCTGGCTTTTCTCGGCAGTTGCTCCCGTTGTACGTACAGTCTAAGTATTCTTTAGACATCAGCGGCTGCGCACTTGTTGGTGTGAAGCTGGTGTCGCTGTAACACAAATTATAAACGGCTTCGGAAGTTGAAATACCAAAATAGGTCTCTAAGTAATCAGAATACGGCGGTTGGTACCAGACACCACCAAACATTTTTTGCTGTAAGCGCAGGTCTGACTTTAAACCACTGACAACATTTTTTTGACCATCATTCATAACTGTATCCGGGTAAAGCGTTGGCGAAAGGCGATTTAAACGTGTCAGTAATTCGTCTTTTGTCGGCGGAACATAGTTTTTCGGTGCACTTTTATTTGGCACGCTGCAACCGATAGCCATAATTTCAATAAGTGCTTTCCCTTTTTCTGATAGTTGCGGCTTTGCTGGCGGATTCATCGGAACTAAGCAATTCATGCACGTCAAAAGTTGTGTTGATGAATCGGCCTTACAGACGCCACTTTTCTGCACGGGTTGCGGAACAAGGGGTGGTTCGGGAATAACTGGCGGCGGTGGCTGCGGTGTTGGTGTTTCCACGATGGGTAGCGGATCTATAACTTGCTCGGGATCTATAGGAATTTGAATGGCTGGTTGTGTAGCAAAAGGTTTAGGTGCTTCAGCGATGCTTCTAAACTGTGTTCGACTGCAAGAAGAAAAAGCAAATGTCAGGTTGGCTAAAAAAATCAGCTGGATTGTTATTTTATTGCTCTCGTTTTTCATTGGACCTCCGTCACACAGACTGAACTTTTGTCAGTCTTGATTTCTATCGACTTGTATACAGTCGGACTTGACGTTTTTTGGTTGAAAAATAGAAAAAATATTGGATTATGGTGCTGCTATGTTTCAGTACTTAAAATTTCCAATTCTTTCCCTTGTCCTTGGTCTTGCGTTAGCCGGACTTTTATCCTGGAACCAACATCCCAATATCGGGATGCTTATGCATTCGCTGCTAACGGTCGGGTTGCTGTGCATACTAGAAATTTCTCTTTCGTTTGATAATGCAGTGGGTAAATCAATATGAAAAACCTTTGGTAAAACAGTTAATTGTTTTTTATTAAATATTGGTTT
>JANPNP010000181.1:0-6664 GCA_031427535.1 Bdellovibrionales bacterium
GTCCAAAGTGTATCAGTTAACCGACCGAGAACCACAATCGATTGAGTTGCTAGCACAACTGGGTCCGATTTCTGAGTACTACGGCGAATCACAAATGGAAATTGCTGATGTTCAAAAGAAAAACGGCCAAATTGATGATGCTGTTAACCGCTTACGAAAAGCCCATACAAAGCGCCCTGACTTATTGGTTTTATACAAAGGTTACGCTGACATGCTTATTCAAAATAATCGGTATGTCGAAAGTGTTGCCTTATTAGAGCAGGGGATCGGCTTTCATCCTGACGACGAAGAATTGCGATTTAAAATTGCGTTTGTGCATTACCGACTTAATAACCAAAGGTCGTTTAAAAGACAATTAACAAAGGCTATGGAAATAAATCCTTCGAATGCTGAAATCTATTCGGGGCTTGCAGAACTTTGGTATGTTAAAGGTAAAAAAGCGTCTGACGTTGAATACTTCGTAACCAAAGCCATGAATTTAAAATCCAAAAATAAAAATTTAAAGCCGTTACTAGCCTGGGCTTTGCTTGAGCAAAATAAAGCCGTTGAAGCCATTGCCATCTTTGAAGAATACTACGAAGAAAATCCGCAAGAGTATTTCTATGTTAAATCACTGGCAGATATTTACCGCTATGGAAGGGTCTCGACGAAAGCCGAGCAGTTTCAGAATGTAGCCACCGCGCTAGGGGCGGACTCGGTGCTGAAGGGACGGCTACTTGATAGAATGTTAAAAGAGCCTGCTGTGCTCGATTCTTCTGAGCAAAACAAATCACGTATGCCTGCTAGTATGGAAAACTACTGAACCACACATCATGAAATCGAATCACTTAATCGCTATTCTTATTCTTTCCATTTCCCTTTTGCTAGGATATTTGCTGGCAAAAAAAATGGGTTGGATCGGCAGTTCGATCGCGGTTTCTAGCGATAGTAACGGCATTGCATTACAAGTTGATGACAAAGTTATTAATGGAAAATCTAGCTGCGAAAAGTATCAGTTTATCGAGCTACAATTTACTGGGAATCTTGGCGAAAACCTTCGAATTTTGACCAAGTGCAGGCTAACTGCAGACAAAAAGCATATCAATTCATTCCAAATTCCGTTTCAGCATATCTTTACTTTCCCTCCGCAAACCGGTGAATTTACCACTGTCAGCGACACTAAAATATACCTTAGCAATCACAAGGTAACGTGGTCAAAAAAATGGAAACTGACTACATTTTATTTTCTAAATTCAGCTGAAGATCGTCTAGAGGTTCAAGATAAGAAAATAATTATCGACGCAGAAAATTTACTAGATGCGGCTGCTAGTAGTCGTTAAAGCTAGCCTTTAGAGCTGAAACTGACGAAAGTCGCTAGCCCATTCAGTCTAGATTCAGTCTAGATTTAGAACTGCGCAATTCATTCCCTATCAATTCGGCTAAGTCATTGAAAGAATTAGAAATGATGAAAGCAGTGAACTACTTAGTCATTCTATGTCTTACCTTGTTTGCTTTCATGCACGCTTCGCACGCTGACGTTTGCTCCCCTGTTAAAAGACCAACAAAATATTTAGTCCAAAGGTCTGATTACCCTGCGGCAATTCTACGATCGCTTGGCCTAGAGCCAGTCTTCGGGGCAAAAGGCAGCATGCCTGAATTGATTCGTGTGAATAACTTGAAAAATGCAAACGTCATCGAGCCCGGAATAGAAATTCAAATTCCGTTTCGCTGTGAAGAGCAAGCTACCGTTTGGACGCTGTTTGATCGTGATAAAGATCGCTTAATCACTTTAGAAAAATCCAGCTTTAATTCAAATTCCTCATCAGCGGAGTCGACAACCGTAAAACCTGAACCCGAAGCAGTGATCGTGGTGCCACAGGAAAAAGTGCAACAGAATACGATCGATATTTTAAATCAAGATTCGCCTACCGAGCCTGACGTTTCCACGGAAGGTGCACCGCTTGAAGACAGCGTTTCCGAAGCCTTACGCTACCGCATGATTTGTGAAGGCGAATGGACAGGATCAGAATGTATCACGCGCTATTCAGTGGTGTACGCGTCGGCTTTAGGGTCATATTACCGCTATGATGGAATCGATGCCACGACGAACGATACGGCCGTTTTACTAAGTAAATTCAATCCGGGTATAAACTTAGGCTGGGCGAATTATTGGTTTGAAAATTTTAAATCTGATATTGGTTTTTCATTAACTTATTTATCAATCAATGAAGAAGCCCGCGGTCGGCCGATCGACCAAAGTAAAAAAGTTTTATCTAATCTTTACGGCTTTGCAAAATATGAGGTGGGTCCAATTGGGCTTTCTCTTGGATTTTCCCAAGCAGACAAAGTATTTTACCGATTTTTTAAGGAAAACATTGTTGTCTTCGAGGATGGCGGAGTGACAGTGCAATTAGTGCCAATCACAAAATATCGAGGTGCTCTTAGTTATTTGGTTTGGCAAGAAGGAAAATATCGCCTTGATGCTGAAGTTGGATTTTATTCACTTTCGTCAGGAAAAAGTTCCGGATACGACGTCATGCCTGGCTCGGGATGGGACGTCTCGGTTTCGGTCCAACATGATCGTGTTAAAGAATATGTTTTTGGGACGATTACTTTCGGGAAATCCCAACAAGATACAACCATCGAGAAGCAGGACCAGACTGACTTAGCTTTGGCATTTGGCTATGCGTGGAAGATCAAAGATTGGTAAACTTTAGGTACAGCAGATTGGTATATTTTATACCTAAGCATTTTGAAAGGTACGTACGTTGATAGACAAAATGGCTTTAAAGACAACTGTGCAATTTGTGTCACGTAGTATAGCTACGTGCGCGCTACTATTGGTGGCAGTTGGTTGTGACTTTAATCCGTTGGGTGGTTCAAAGTCTAGTACTGGCGTTTTGTTCGAGCCCGGTAAACACGTTGATTCAAAGCCACCAACGCTAACGATACAATCCAGCTATCTGATCGATGAAAACGACACGCAATCAATTCCGTTTATGATTAATGATCCTGACACTTTTATGGTTTGTTCGTTCGTATTTGTGAAAACCACGTCATCAAACCCATCTTTGATTGACTCATCTGGCTTAGTGGTTGGTGGAACTTATCCAAACTGTACGCTGCAAATTACTCCTAAAGCATTTCAGTTTGGTACAGCTACAATTAAAGTTGATTTATATGATTTCTGGACGCATTCGGTAGTCGATTTAAACCTGACAGTGGTTCATATTCTTACCCCTGGAATATTTTCTATTATAGATGCCGAGGG
The DNA here is from genome assembly GCA_031427535.1 of Bdellovibrionales bacterium. Lineage (GTDB taxonomy): Bacteria > Bdellovibrionota > Bdellovibrionia > Bdellovibrionales > Bdellovibrionaceae > Pseudobdellovibrio. The sequence goes on from JANPNP010000181.1 coordinate 3,251, forward strand.
CGAAGACCGATCCGTATTAGTGACATGGCAGAATGCCGCTTATATGTCAGGATCAGGAGCTTTTACGTCGCCGTACTACACGATTTATTACCGCGAAGTTGGTACATCAGCGTTCACGTCTATACCGCGGGTGACGTCGCCGTTTAACGTAACGGGTTTAACAAATGGTGTGGAGTATGACTTTTATATTAACGCGCGAAACTCACTAGGTAATCGTAATAGTAATACCGTGCAGGCAACCCCGACAAAATATAAAATGCGTGGGCCTGAATTTATCGCGGGCAGTACGCAGTATGAAGATTCTGCTGGAACAGGTACGACAGTACAAAAAATTAATTCTACATTGGTGGGGTACAACGATACAGCAGACGCAAATTATCCGACGCTGCCGTATGCGTTATCGGAAAATCCGGTTGATGGGAACTTTCCGTCAGGAACGCCTAAGGGTTCATCGGTTACAACACCGTCTGGAAAATATAAAGTGTATGTTAATTCGCAAGGTAATATTCTTTCAGGAGCCCAAGAATGAAAAAGTTAATCGCTACCAGCATTCGGTTTAAATTACCGATCGTATTTTTGCTGGTGTTACTAGCGCAGATTTTTTCTGCACACGCTCAACAGTTAAGTTATCACGGACGTATTGTCGATGGCGTAACAAATGTTGGCGTTATCGGGGCCGTTGATTTTAGAATTCAAGTTTTAACAGGACCTGCGGCTGACAGTTGTATTTTGTATGAAGAAACTCAGACGAAATCTTTAAGTAATGGTGTTTTCGTTATTGGTATTAATAACGGTACGGGTGTGCGCACGGATCCGCTGCCGCAGTATACATTATCGCAAGTTTTCAGTAATAAAAATCCGTTTGGTTCGTTTAATTTGGTTGGCTCGCGTTGTACATCGACGTCACCATTTGTTTATACGCCAAGTGTGAATGATGGCCGCCGCGTGCGTATTCAGTTTCGTGACGGCACCATGGCGGCCGGTGTGTGGGAACCACTTCCAACACAAACAGTGGCTTATGTTCCAGCTGCTTTAGAATCACAAAATGTGGGTGGCTTTCCTTCTGAATCACTTTTGCGATTCGTTGATGGTGCAGCTAATCCGCTAAATGTTTCACCGTTAAATAATACGCAGTACACGGAATTAATGGCATTAATCGGCGGGTTATCAACACGGTACTTACTTGCAACAGATCCTGCGGTGGGTTTTACGGGCGCGCTGTCCGGTGATGTGACCGGCACGCAAGCTGGAACAGTTGTGGGACGAATTCGCGGAACAACGGTTTCGGGTGCTGCACCGGCAAACGGACAAGTTTTAAAATTAGTTGCTGGTGTGTGGACTCCGGCGACTGATAACGATTCTTTAGGCACGGTAACTAATGTTAGTTCGTCGAACGCTTTTCTAACTGTTACGCCAAGTGCGACCACGCCGGTGATTACTTTAAATGTTGGAACTGCGGCAAATACAGTTGCGGCCGGAAACGATCCACGAATTGTGGGCGCAATTGCTGGCGGAAGTGCTGCCGGTGGTGACTTAGGCGGAACGTATCCGAACCCATCAGTCGTGCAAGTTGGTGGTCGAACGGCCGGACAAATCAATACCTCGGTGACCGATACTTTGGCTGCAACAAATTTAAATACCGCAAGTACAATTGTTAAACGTGATGCTTCTGGTAATGCTTCGTTTTCGACGGTGCAGTCGACTAATTTTTCTGGTTTTAATATGTACTTGTTTGATGGAGCGAATGCGATCCGTCTGAAAGCTCCGACAGGTCCATTTACAGACTACACTTTAACATTACCAAATACCGATGGTGCTGGTGGTGAAGTTTTAGGAACTGATGGCGCTGGAAATTTAGCTTGGGTTTCACCAACTGCAGGTGCAGTGACTAATGTTACGGCCTCTGCACCGTTAATTTCTTCAGGTGGTGGTACTCCGAATATTTCAATGCCTGCGGCTGCAACAGCGCAAAATGGTTATTTAACTAGTACCGATTGGAATACTTTTAATTCTAAATTATCGACAGCTTTAGCTAACGGCCAAGTTTTCATTGGTACTGCGGGTAACGTTGCTGCTGGAAGAAATTTTATTAGCACAGATATTAAATCAAACATTGCAGGTAACTGGTTTAATGTTTCTGGTGCGTGTCCTGCTGGTCAAACAATTACGTACGCAGCAATCAGCGATACAGTTTCGTGTCAGGCGTATTCGATTACTTCGGGTCAAGTAACTTCTGCGTTGGGGTTTACTCCGCCAAATGAAGTTTTAGCTTCTGGAAGTATTTACGTTGGTAATGCTGGTGGAATTGCTGCCGGCGTTGCGATGAGCGGTGACACGGCAATTACTAATGCAGGGGTGGTATCAATTCAAAATAATGCCGTAACAACTGCTAAAGTTGCTAATGGCGCAATTACAAATGCAAAAATTAACGATGTTGCGTGGACGAAAATCACAGCAACACCGACAACTATTCTTGGTTATGGAATTACCGATGCCATTTTAACAAATGCTGGCGGAGTCACATCGGCAGCGGCTGGAACACTGGCCGCACGTCCTGTTTTTGGAGCTGCGGGACGCATTTACATTACTACTGATACACAAGAAATTTATCGTGATAGTGGAACTGCGTGGGTACTTGTTGGTTCGGCTGTTGGATCGGGTGGAACAGTTACTGCCGTTTCAGGAACTGCTCCGGTTAGTGTAGCGACAGGTTCGACAACGCCGGTTATTTCGATGGCTGCAGCTACTGGTGCAGCAGATGGTTATTTAACATCTGCTAATTTTACAGTTTTCAATAATAAATTAACTTCGGCTTTACCGTCGGGTCAGGTTTTTATTGGTAACGGCGGCGGAACGGCTGCAGCACGAAACTTTTTATTTACAGATGTGAAATCAAGTATTGCAGGCAATTGGTTTAACGTAGGTGGCGCTTGTGCTGCTGGCCAAAATTTACAATACTCTGCAGTAACTGACACGGTGTCGTGTACAACATACGCAATTACCACGGGTCAAGTGACTGCTGCTTTAGGTTATACGCCGACATCGAATGCATTACCAACTGCAAATATATTTGTTGGTAACGCTGGCGGAACAGCAGCAGCTGTTCCTTTAACCGGTGATGCTAACATTACAAGTGGTGGCTTATTAACCTTAGTAAACACCGTAACTGCAGGCGCTAATTTTACAAAATTTACTGTTGATAGCAAAGGTCGAATTACTGCTGCTTCGTCAATTGGTCCAGCTGATGTAACTGGTGCATTGACATACACGCCGCTTAATAAAGCTGGCGACACGATGACTGGTACTTTAACTATGGGCGCCAACTTAGCAATGGGCGGATTTGACATTTTGAATTCTGGTAACTTTTCAATGGCTACGAACAAAACATTTTCTTTAAGTCAGTTAACACCAGCT
>JANPNP010000182.1:0-1925 GCA_031427535.1 Bdellovibrionales bacterium
ATGATGGCGGCGTTTGTCCTAGTTACTGCCGAAAGCGAGCAGCATCAAATTCTTGAAGCCGTTAAAGCGGGTGTTTCAGATTATATCGTGAAGCCATTTTCAGCGCAAAAGGTAAAAGAAAAAATTGAGCGTGTACATAACAAACTTATAGCTGATCGGAAAGTAGCCTAACTATGTACCCGCCGCAGACCCCAAGTAATATTTAATGGAGTGTTATCATGTTTAGTAGGGACTCTAGAATTCTGATTGTTGATGACATGGCCACCATGCGACGACTTACAGTCTATCAGTTAGGTATTTTAGGATATCGTAATGTCGAGCAAGCAGCTGACGGGCAGCAAGCACTAGATATTATATTAAAAGGAATAAATGAAGATAATCCTGTGGGATTAGTTATTTCAGATTGGAACATGCCCTTGATGTCGGGTATCGAGCTTCTTGAGATCGTTCGTAAAAGCCGGCACACGACCGATTTGCCGTTTATGCTGGTCACAGCTGAAGATGAGCGAACTCAGGTTGTGCGCGCGATTAAAAATCGGGTGAATGACTATTTGATTAAACCAATAGATAAAAATGTTCTGGAACAAAAGCTTCATTTTCTAGAAAAGCAGACGAAGTCTTTGAAGGCCGCTTAAAATCTTTTTAAGTCTTATATCTAGTAAAAATAAATAACGTCGCCGTCAAAATTTTTGTAACTTGCACCATCTTTTTCTTTTACACCCAAACGTCCTTGGAAGCGTTGAATTTTTGTCATGTCTTCGCTCATAGATATCTTAATTGGTGAAATGATGCTGGCGATTAAAAAATTGTCTATATTCATTTTAAACTGGTGGACTTTTTTTCCATTTTCTTCGTTTAACCCCAAATAGGTCACCTTAAATTTTAAAGTCTCCATTCGGTCCCAGATCAAAAAGTCGATAACCGTGGTTTTATCTTTCTTTAGCTTTTCAAAATTTACTTTAAGCCAACGTTCAAAATTGGCAGGAGCAACAAGCACCTTCGGTTTTTTAATCTCTTTAATTTGTTCGGGTTTTCCTTCGACTTCGTACTTAATTCTTATTTTTTCATCAAATACATCAACCGTACCTTTTTCTTTGGTTTGCAGCTGGGTCACTTTGTATTCTAGAATTTCAGCTGTGGCTTCGTTGATTTTACCTGATTCTTTTAGCTGAGGTTTATCATCTAGTTTAAAAACGGACTCAATTTCAATATTCGAACCCACTTTTTTTTCAACCAATTCCAAAATATAAATTGGTTTTTCAGTTTTCTTATCAAGTTGAAAAACTTCAGCATATGTAGCCTGCGTTACAGAGGTAAACGAAAGAGCTGCAGACAAAGTTATAAATATTTTTTTCATTTGAAAAGTGTAACGTGATTCTTTTTGAGTTCAAGTCCCATTCTGAGAAAACTGTATAGGCTAACAGACAGTGAAAAAGAGATCGTCATATTGCAGTGGTCAGTTGTGTTGGTTTCGTTTTAAAATTCTTTCCTTGGCTTTTGGCTTGCACTTCATAGTGGTAAGGCAGCTTCATCTTTTTGTTATCGGGGGATAAATGAGAAACAGTGTATCACTTCTGACTATAGTACTAAGTCTACTTGTTACACTTAGTTTTCAAAATTGTGGGCAGGGTCAGTTTACACATTCACCAAATCAATTGGCTGAAGGTATTAGTCAGTCTGCCGACCAAACTGCAGCTGTAGATCGCGAACAGGTCATCGATCAAGGTAGCGGCTACAAGCAAATTGTGTATCATAAGACATCTGAAAAATTTGACCGCACGGGGCCAGTAGGGACCATATCAAACATAGATTTAGATAAGGGATCAATGACCCAAGTTAAGACAACCAACTACGGGTCGACAGCGGTTGCGGGCTCGGGGTTAGCTTGCCAAATAGATGACATGCGATTGCAAAAATTAAGCAGC
>JANPNP010000183.1:0-1802 GCA_031427535.1 Bdellovibrionales bacterium
ACCTCTAAAGACTCGATTTATTTAGATTTTTTTCTTTCGGACGGTACTTCTGATTGTACACAATCAGAAGTCAACCAACTAACCAAATATTTTTTTAATTAGTGATTTCACAGTTGTACCCAAACCTTTAGAAGTACTTGCCGATTTTCCTGAATTACTTCGAAACGACTTTGTTGGCTTCTGAGCCGTCTTTGATTGTTCTTTTTTTACTGCCAGCGGCTTCGTAGCAATTGCTTTACTTGGATGAGCTTTAGAACCAGCACCTTTAATTTGCGGATGAATTTTTCGTTCATATTTTTCCGCCTTAGGCGCATGGCTTGTAGCACTTGCAACTTTGCGTTCGATTGGCTTAGGTCCAAGCTTAGCGCCGTCTTTCGGCATTGGCTTAGGATGATCTTTTTTGAAATTGTCTGAACGAGCTGGGCGCTTGCTGTCACTACGTGCATCAAATGATCTTGGCTTACGATCGCGGTCTTGACCACCGCCACCTGGACGACTTTTCGAACGATCAAAACGATCGCTGTAACTTCCACGTTGCTCAGACTGTAATTTTTTGTATTCTTTAATTACATCTGCATCTTCAAGATATGAATTTTCAATTTTCTTTTTGGTGTATTCTTCAATGCGCCCCAAAGAATCGATATCTTTATCGCATACCAATGAAAAAGCTTTGCCTTCACGACCAGCGCGACCTGTACGACCAATGCGGTGAACGTAAGATTCAGCATCTTGTGGCAATTCGAAATTAACCACCATATCTACACCGGTTATATCTAAACCCCGGGCTGCAACGTCTGTAGCAACTAAAATATTTTGATCATTTTCAGCTTTAAACTTTTCAATGACCGAGTTCCGTTGCGGCTGCGAATTTAGGCTTGAAATTCCCATTGCCGGAATATGGTTATCCATCAGAAATTTCGAAATGCGGTCCACATTGTGTTTGAAATTTGTAAATATCATTGCCTGCTTTGGATTTTCTTTTTTCAAAAGTGACAACAACTGCTGTGGTTTTTCTTCGTGACCCACGTGCATTAAAAAATCTTTTACGTGATCCGCTTTGGCTTGATCCCGACTTATATTTATTTCGACGGGTTCGGCACCAAATTGATAAGCGGTATTTAGCACATCAAAATTAAGGGTGGCACTGAAAACTAGAAACTGACGATCGCGCGGAACACGCCCTAAAACGAACTTCATGTCGTCTTTAAAGCCCATATCAAACATACGGTCAGCTTCATCAAAAATAATGACTCGGACTTGTTTCAGATCCACATGGTTTTCTTTGTATAAATCAATCAGACGGCCGGGCGTTGAAACAATGAACTGTAATCCCGATTTTAATGCTTCTTTTTGCTTATCATAACCAGTTCCACCGTACAGAGGATAACTTTTGATTCCAGTACCGGCTGAAATTTTTAGTACGTTTTCATTAATTTGATCTGCTAGCTCGCGCGTAGGAACTAAAATTAAAACTTGGCTAATAGGTAGCCAGTTTTTAAATGCACGCTCGTGATCAGGTTCAGCTTGAGTTCGCAGTATACGTTCGATCAAAGGCACTAAAAATGCTGCCGTTTTGCCGGTCCCCGTTTGCGCTAATCCAGCAACATCCGTTCCTGCCATAATCAGCGGAATAGCTTGCTCCTGAATAGGGGTCATTTCAACATAGTTCAATTTTTCAATTGCAGAATTTAGACGCGGTTCCAGATTTAATTCAGAATATTTCATAGCAAGCTATGTGATAGTATTATGCGGTTTCGCTGTCACGTGGTTCACAGCATCTACATGTGACTTTATGCATTGTG
>JANPNP010000184.1:0-6068 GCA_031427535.1 Bdellovibrionales bacterium
AACCGAACGCGTGATCGTAAATAGCCAGGGAAGAACCGGTAATGAACTATTATAAAGCTGCTTCGAACGGTGAACTTTGATGAAAACATCCTGGTACGTATCATTCACAAGTTCCTCCTGTCGTATGCGCTTTCGAAGATACGCGTAGACCTTTTTTGAATGCCGCGCGTACAATTCCTGAAATGCCATTTCGTCGCCATTTTGATAAAGGACCATTAATTTTTCGTCACTTAAACTTTGCAAACTAATATCCTTTAAATCTTATTTAACGTTCAGTGTGCCCTTGATCATATTCATTGCGCAGGCAAATTTGACTGTGCCTTTTTTTAGCGTTCCTAAATCTATTGTTACAGTTTCGTTGAGTGGAAGTTTTTGATTAATTTTCTTATCTTTAATAACAATTTCAGTACCGCACGTTTGATCGCTAGTTCGAGTAACTTTTAATATGACCGGAGTTTGCGAAGATACATCGATTTTGTTTGGTTCAAATCCATCAGCAGTTGATTTAATCTCGATAACTTGTTGGTTAACTTTTGATTGTCCTGGGACGGCATTGCTGTCGGCAGCATAAGCGTTTGATAAACCAAGTAACATTGCGGCAGTTAAAATTAATGTTTTCATTTTTTCCTTTCAAAATAGTGTAATGACATAAGCAAACAAAAAACCTAAAACAAAAAGTGTTAAACTTACATAATAGATCATTTTACTGGTGCGACGCCCGTTAATGCAAGCATCGCGAAGTTTCGGATCAACGGGGCAGGGTGCATTACGATTATGCCACAGCAAAAACCCATTGAGTGTTAGCATTAATCCCGCGAACACAAACATCATCAACTTATTTTCAGAAACCCAAATTAGACTTGGAACATTGCTAGCAAGACCTGCAAGCACAGCGCCCATGCCAAGGCTAACAAGTAAACTGGGCAGGGCGCAGCATATAAGCGTACCCATCGTACCAAACAAAGTTAAATAGTTGATGAAGCCGTCTTTAATTCGGGTCATTACTGACCCTCAAAAGTGGCATCGTATCCCGCATCTTTAAGCATCGCGGCTATTTTTTCGTTAGGCATAGATTTTCCGTCTTTAAAAGTCAGTAAGACATACTTGTTTTCAAGGCTTACTTTTATTTTTTCAATCTCGGGTTGTTTTTTAAAACTTTTTTCAATTCCCTGAGCACAGAAAGCGCAGACCATTCCTTTAACGCCAACTTTCAGTTCTTGGCCAGCGAAAGCGATCGAGCTTACGACAAGTGACAGTGTTACAATAAGTACTTTCATTTTATCTCCTTGGATTAAGTTTAAAATCTAAAGTCTAAAGTTAAAAATGTATCATGTAATTAAACGCCCAGTTTCCGTTAAATCCTGCACCAACTTCCCACAAAGAATTTTTAACGTAAAAACGCAGAAATTGTGTCAGTTCAATTTGCTTTTCGTCTAAATGCTTTTCAGCCTGCATAATGAGCCAAATATTTAAATCTTCGTAATCTGCAAGAAATGGCGCCGTACCCACGCGAAACTTGGTGTGGTTATAATTTTTTTGGACCAAATTAGGGTTAAGCTCGTTATCACGGTTTAAGTAAATGTGATCTAGATAAATATAATATTCGCGACTTTCCCAGTCTGCCACCAGTTCAGCCAAACGAACTCCGTATTTTTCAGAATTGTATTTTTCAACACCTGCGCCCGCGCTTAAATATAAATTTCCTTGCGAGCTTTCGTTGTTCCAACGTTTTACTAAATAGTTTAATCGCGGAACATAAAATTCTGAGTTAGAATCCCGTAAGTAGAATGCTGCGACTGCAAAGTTATGCTGTAGGGAATAGGTCAGCAGGATCTCATTCATTTCGGGAGTGTTGTAGGACATTAGGCCTGTGGCACCTTTGTATGAGGTCGGGTGTGCTACGGCTAATGAAGTTATAAGACTTGCAAACAAAAGCAGGGTGGTGATTTTCATTTGTGCTCCTAAGGTGATATACGGGGGCTAGGGGTGATTTGTGACAGCCATCTAGGAATTTCGCGTAAGCATTGGAATTTGCTACGAAAAAATTCGTTAATCAAAGGCATTGCTAAGACCCCACAAAGGTCGAGGTTCTAAATATCACTGCAGTCGCGGTTAAAACTATTTGCTATCGTAAACACGTGCAAGCACTGATTCCTTTTCAAAAACAAAATGGTAACTTAAGGCTGCAAGCCGATGTTCAGCGCGTTGGTTCTGCCATGAAGGTCTTATTTCAATTAGCTGATCCGAATGGGCTCGTTGAGGTTATAGCGCCATTTCGTGCCAGCGGTGCAACTGTACCACGTAAAGATAAACTTTGGCTTACCACGTGCTTCGAATTATTTCTGCGTGAACCTAATCAAACGGCTTACCGTGAATTTAATTTCTCATTACAACCGGCGTGGAATTCGTATGCGTTTGAACAGTACCGAAAGCCGCAGCCACCACAAATTTGTAGCGCGTACTATCTTGAATCTGTTGTTTGGAATGGGTCAGAGTTTCAAGCAGAAATTTCTGGTTTTAAAACGCAGGTCACTTACGATATTGGCATGACCGCTGTGTTAAAAGAAAAATCAGGTTTAGTGCATTACATGGCCTTAACGCATACTGGGATGAAACCAGATTTTCATTTAAGTGATAGTTTTATTCTAAAACGGTAAAGAGGGTTTATGAAATTAGGCATCGAAGTCTTTTTAGAAAATAAAAAACTTTTGCAGGAACTAAAAAATCGGCGGGTTGCAGTTGTTTGTCACCCGGCTAGCGTTGACCAGAATCTTCAGCACAGCCTTGATATATTATCTAAAAAATTAAACGTAACTGCGGCATTCGGGCCGCAGCACGGGGTCAAAGGCGAAAAACAAGATAACATGATTGAAAGTTCTGACTTTCATCATCCAGATTATAATATTCCAATTTTTAGTTTGTACGGAAAAGTCAGACGCCCAACGCCCGAAATGATGAAAACCTTTGATGTTCTGATTTTTGATTTGCAAGACTTAGGGTGTCGCATTTACACCTTCATCACGACGTTACTTTATCTTATGGAAGAATGCGCGAAGCATAATAAAACGTTTATCGTTTTAGATAGACCTAATCCCGCTGGACGTGAAATCGAAGGTCATACCTTGCGACCCGGGTTTGAATCTTTTGTCGGAGCTGGGCCTTTTCCGATGCGCCATGGATTAACCTGTGCCGAGATGGCTTTGTTTTACCAAGATCATTTTAAATTAAAATTAGATTTAAAAATTATTAAGATGAAGGGATATCACCCAAATAAAAAACCGGGTTATGGCTGGCCAACAGACCGCGTTTGGGTTAACCCCTCGCCGAATGCACCGACATTAAATATGGCGCGGTTTTACCCCGGGACAGTTATTATCGAAGGCACGACATTAAGCGAAGGGCGTGGAACGACGCGCGCGCTAGAGCAAGTTGGCGCCTCAGATATTGATTTTTTTAGTATCTTAAAGCTTATGAAAAAAACGGCGCCGCAGTGGATGCGGGGAGTATTACTACGTGAGTGCTACTTTGAGCCGACGTTTCACAAACACGAAAAAAAGTTATGTCATGGGTTTCAGGTTCATACAGATTCACCGAATTATAATCCAAAACTTTTTAAACCGTACAGAATTATTGCCTTAATGCTTAAATGTGTTCGTGAACTTTATCCGAGCTATCCAATTTGGCGCGATTTTGCATACGAGTACACCGAAAGTCAGCAAGCAATTGACGTCATTACTGGCAGCACTCATTTTCGTCAGTGGGTTGATAATAAAAATTCAAAGCCACAAGATTTAGAAAAAGTCTTATTAGGTGATGAAGCCGCATGGAAAAAGAAAAGTCGTTCGTACTACTTATATAGATAACAGTCGATAAAACAGATGTTGCCAAGCCAATTTTTATACAGAATGATCTTGCAAATGGTCCAGGACGTAAATAACGAATTAAAAGTATCCCGTGTGTTACATGCTGGCTATGTTTTCGAGTGTGGTGGAACGCAGATCATTTTTGATCCCATTTTACAAACTCCATTTAGCCACAACTGTTACGCATTTCCGGATGCACAGTTTGATGAAAAAAAAATTGCACAGTTGCATTTCGATGCTATTTTTATTTCGCATTTTCATGACGACCACTGCTGTTTTGAAAGTTTAAATAAACTTAAAAAAGACACCCCCATTTATATGTTTTGTGTGCACCCAGAAATGTTTAGTCTGCTTAGGCAGCTTGGCTTCAAATATGTTCACTCGCTAGAACTAAACGTGGCTGTTATAATTCATGAATTTGTCATTACCCCATATCGCGCGCTAGACGCTGACGTCGATTGTATATTTCAAATTGCAGCTGCCGGGTATAACGTCTTAAACGTTGTCGATTCATGGATCGATGATGAAACGTTGGATTTACTGGTAAATGGTCCTCGATGGGATTTAATCCTGTGGCCTTTTCAAACAATGCAAGAGCTTGAAGTGTTATCTCCGGTACGGGCTAAAATGGCAGCCGCTCATTTGCCAAATGAATGGATTACCCAGCTAACAGTATTAAACCCTAAGGCAGTTGTGCCAAGTTCGTGTCAGTTTCAGCAAGAAAGTTGGTCTTGGTACAACAAAGTTTTTTTTCCTATTTCCTACCGCCAGTTTGCAAACGAACTGCATGTAAAGCTTCCCCAAATTCAAGTGGTGCGATTAGATCCATCGTGCAGCATCGTATTGAAAAATGAAGAATTCGTTGTTGCAGCATCATTGGAATGGATGACTGCAAACAGTGATCATAACAGTGATTATAATTTTGATCCTAATTTATTACCGCCACCTACAGCAGATATTGCTAAGCAATTTACGGCGCTTTCTTTGACACAATTTCAAGACATTATGCAGTATTGTACAGATGGCATTCCCTCACGATTTAAAAAACTTCAGGAAACTGAAATTTCTTTTTTTCTAGTTTCTCGTGTGTGGGAACTGAACGTCTTTGACCACCAAGGTCAGCGCGAACAGTTTTATTACCGAATATGTAAAAATAAAATTGAATTGCTGCCAATTGCAAATGAGCCGCCATCATGGAGGACCGAAGTTGCAGCTGCAAAAATTTATTCAGCGTTGCATTATGGTGAATGTTTAACATCGATGTACATGCGGATTAACGACGTCATTTTTTCGCCTGAAATTGAAATGCAGCTGGCTGATGTCGAATTAGCGGAAGACCCTTTGGTACGATGCCTTTTCGAGGGAAAATTTGGAGCCTACCAGCAAGCACAATTAAAGCTGATTCAAAAATCTTGGTAGTTACAGTTAAGAGTTAACGTTATATTTTGATACAGGTGTTCGTAAAATAAACACCCGTTTCTAACTTTGGGCTAAACAATATATTTAGCATAAAATGCTAAGCGTATATCGCACACCGCATAGCACAGTTGGTACAGGCTTTGAAAAGCTATAGGTTATGAAAAAATCTATAGCTTTTATTATTTTGGTGGCTGCATCTCACGTATTTGCTTGCGACAACTTGCTAGCAAACTTTCCTAGGGACTGCGCCATCCAAGATCGGTACACAGCAGTACGAGCGGTACACACGTCATTAAACATAGATATGAACGAAGTCGCTGAATACCGTGTGCTACGCTTTATCGATCGAAGTTCGTGGGAAAAAGCAAAAGCCGCACAAACTCCGGTATCGCAAATTTATAAACCAGCGCCTACCACATGGGATATCTGGGATAAGGCAATTAGAAATATATTTGGTACAACTAGTTTTAAAGATGCTCTTTTTGGTGATTTTCCAATAAATACTACGACGTTAAAGGTTATGAATAAATTTTTACTAACTGATGGAGATAAGAATATCACAGGTTCTGGAGCAGATAAAAGTGTCATGCCCGGGACCATCAGAAGTGATAATCACAAAAGCGTTGCCTTTTGTTCTGATGGAAAAGCCGATCAGCGAGCGTTAATTGATTTGGTCCGGCTGTTCGGCGCGGCGGTCGAGCGGTTGGCGGGCGGGGTCGTGCTGTCGGTGGGGTCGGCAATCATGGCACCGCAGGTGTTCGAGAAGAGCCTGAGCTGCGTGAACAA
>JANPNP010000185.1:0-5090 GCA_031427535.1 Bdellovibrionales bacterium
TTGCTGACCGAGTCACTTATTAATGCGGTCATGTATTGCTTAAGACATTCATTTTTATTTTCGACTAAATTTCGTGAATTCTCAAAAGTAACGTTTTCTAAAATACTTTGGGCGTCTTCCCGCAATCTGGAAGAGGTCCAAGATGCACACAGATTTGGATTCACCTTCGATAAATGAGCTTGTCGAATAGCGCCGCAATCGTGAAAGCCATAGTAGACGTTATTAAAAGCAGGTGCCAAAAGTCCGAAAGCAAAAACTTGATTGCACAGAAGCAATAGATTTAAAACTATAATTAAGCGCAATCAGTTACCCCACAAGTTCTAATTTATCACTGTCGAAGAAAAAATCCTAATGTCTAAGCGATAATGGTCTAGGCTCGTTGTAAAAAAATATGATCCAGTTTAATCTAGAGTAGTTAGTGACATCAACTTATTTTTAGGAGAAGTTTCATGCAAAAAATCTTACTATCAGTTTGCCTTTTGTTTGGAAACTTAGCGTTTGCAGGACCGGTTACAAAAAATCTTGTAAAAGGAGTGAAAGCTGCAGATCAAGCCTCGAAAGATATGGCAGCAGCATTAAAATCGAAAGGCTGGAAAACCTCGAGCGTTTTTCGCAACGAAAACATCATTCATGTTGATACTTCGGCTGGGCAATCAACGCTTTCAATTGAAGCTAATCAATTAACCGGTTGGAAATTTAATTCTAGATCGTACACGGGTAAAGAAATTAAAAATGATGTCGTAGATGAATCATACCAAGCAACAGGAAAAATAAAATCTGAATTTATAAATGGCAGCGGCGGTTTTTTCGACACATTCCCTGAAATGGAAAAAATCGGACGAAATAGGGTTGCGGTAGCAGATAGTCACAGACATTCAGCTTTGGCTCGCACAAATGGGCCAGTAACCGACGTAGATATCGGTCTGTATCAATACGATGTAACGCTTTAAGATGAAATCGGACAAAAGTCAGCATTTGTTGGAAAAATTCTACATGTGGGGCTTTAAACAGCCGTTTCTAGACACAATGGAATTCAATAATTAATTCGACAATTTTCTTAAATTGCGCAAATCTGAGTTAAAGAAAGAAGGTCCCATGAAAAAATACGTCGATGGCTTCGTACTACCAATTCCCAAAAAAAATATAGATGCCTACGTAAAGCTTGCAAAAAAGTGCAGTAAGATTTGGTTAGATCACGGAGCGCTTGAGTACGTCGAATGTGCTGCGGATAATGTCACAAAAGGAAAATGGACATCGTTTCCTAGAAGCGTAAAGTTAAAGCCGTCCGAGACCGTGTTTTTCTCTTGGATCGTTTATAAATCGCGTGCACATCGTGACCAAGTTATGAAAAAAGTAATGCAGGATCCACGCATGCAGGCTGAAATGAAGAATATGCCATTTGATGGTAAACGTATGATTTATGGCGGTTTTAAATCGATGGTTTCTGTTTAAAGCGAATGACCCTGTTTTATAAACTTAAAGTATTTACTTTCGTTAACGTCTAACGTGTAAACTGTTCCGTCATCGCCAATTATTTCTTTCGGCGCAGCAATCTCATTATTTTTAAAATCTTTTCCGTACGTGAAAAGAACACTTTTTTCACTGTTAGCTGCCTTATTGAAATACGGAGTATAAAATGAAAGTACTTTTCCATTCGCGGGGCAGAAGCTATGGGTCGCATTGATTTGATCAATAAATACCTTCGAGCACTGGACGAATGTGATAGTGGTATTCTTTAAACTATTCATAAAGTTAATCCATGCCCGAGTTCCGTTTGATGAAATGAGCTTTACGTCTTTCACATTAATTACTAGTGGCTTACTTTGATTAATATTTAAAGAATTAGTAGCAAAGGTCTCGTCAATCGAGCCCGTTACAGTTAATTCAGTTATCATTTCAGAATCTTCGACCTTAAAACTATACCTAGACACCATAAGACTCCTCGATTAAACCGTATTTTGTTACCTATTTAGGATGGCACGTTTGAATTTTCTGTCAAACTTTTACACGATATGGAACTTTGTACCTGACCAAATTATAACGGCAGAGATCAGGACCAATGTCGGGTAAAACAGAGTTTCTCAAGGAGAATCAAAATGCGCAAATCACTGTTCGGCCTTCTATTGCTTTCAACCTTAGCGGCGTCTGCTAACGAAGACGTCTACATGTACAACTACTGGGGTAAAGAACTTATCAAGAATTACGCGGCTGAAATTAGCACATCCGCCTACTCCCATTTACCTAGTCCTAACGACGGTAACAAATGTTTGCCTATGTACAAAAATGCTATCGTAAATGGAATTTTAGATGTGCGCTACGCGCTTGGGTATTTCGACGATTCACAAGGAATCGATATTCTGTGGAACGGAAAAAACTGGGGTTTGTCACCAAGTCTAGATATTGGAATTTACAATAGCATTCGTCATGCTTTATCCGAGCCTTGCACCAGCCCATCACAGGTTAATCTTTGTGGGTTTGAGCAATCCGGCGATCCTGACTCAGGAAAAGTCTATTTAGAAAAACGCATTCAGCTTTTAGGTAACAACGTGCTAGTTCGTATTGCGTTAACTCATGCTTCGGCTTCTGAGTCTTACGTTCTTAACTTGAATGAAATGAAAAGTCGGCAAAGCTTTTTAACTGCACAGTCTGAAGAAAATTACTTCGGCGGCATTGGAAAAGCAGATATCGTCATTTACAATGGACACTCTCGCGATGGCGGTGGGCCAGATTTTAATCCGCCAATATTAGATGCAACTTTGCATACGGATTACCAGGGTTATTACCACAAGAAAAGAATTGGTATCAAACGTGTGCTTGAGCAAGTTAAACAGGGTACCAACAAAGATAGCATTCTTACGTTCTTCTCATGTTATTCGCGCAAACATTTTTATGATGTGTTGATGAAGGCCAATCCAAAGCAGCGCTTAATTCTTTCTGCTGAAACAATTGATTATTTCGATACGTTAAAAGCATCTGTAGGTTATCTTGAAGGTTTCATGCGCGGGGCTTGCGGCCAAGAACTAGCAGACATTGCAAAACAAGGTGAAAAGCTTCGCAGTGGTTTCCAAGGTTATCAATTGCGATGATGCTTACACTAGCGCTTACAGCTTTTCTTATACTAGTAAGCGCAAGTTTCGCCAAAGCAGTTGATGCTCCGATTGCGATTGATACAGAGTGCAGTGAATTTATTAATTCAATCGAAGCCAGATACAAGCATGGTTGGATTCAAGTTACAGAAACTCCAACTTCCAGCGACAGAATTTCAATTTTTTATTTATTCTGGAAGTTTTGACTGTATGGTGCCTAAAGATCTTTTTGAAAATAAAGTGAAAGTTTTAGGAAAATTAGTTACCTACACTAATTTTCCAGATTCTGGACACGAAGGATTCATGTCCGAAGCGCGCGTCATCCGTGACTTAGCAAATTAGTTCTGACTTAAGAAATCTTAATAAATTAATGCATACATATTCTGATTGCGCCTTATCAATGGCGTGGCTATTGCTTTTCGGAAGGGTACGAATCAAGTCATTATGATTTCGATGCCTAAAAAAGGATTTTTGCCCCGAAAGGTCTGAAAAAAATGGATGTTATTTCAGTGAAGACGCTATTTGGTCCAAGTGTTTACCATGCATCACCGGTTATGGTTATGAAAGTAAACTTAGCAGAATTGACCGATATCCCCAGTAAAGATATTCCCGGGTTTAATGAAAAGATAAAAGCCATGCTACCAGGCTTAGTCGAGCACAAATGTTCAATCGGGCACCCTGGCGGATTTTATGAACGTTTAGACACCGGCACCTATTTGGCCCATATCATCGAACATATCACAATCGAACTCAGTCAGCTTACGGGTATTGAGGTTCGCTACGGAAAAACTTTTTATGCGGGTACCTACGGTTATTATAATATTGTCGTACGCTTTACCAATGAAGATGGCATGAGGCAGTGTCTGCAATCTGCGTTTTCTATGGCTGCAGATTTAATTCGCGGATCCGAGTTCAATTTGCCGGATGCGATTCAGCTTATTAAACAAAAAACTTTAGAACATCAATTAGGTCCTAGCACTCAAACAATTCTTGATGCGGCAATCAAAAGAAATATTCCGTTTCGACGTCTTTGTCCCGAGACCAGTTTGTTTCAAATCGGGTACGGAAAATATCGTAAGTTTTTCCAAGCTTCGACGACAGATCAAACTGGGCTTATTGCTGCAGATATCGTGCAGAATAAGTACTTAACGAAAACAATTCTAAAGCGTTATTTCTTACCTACCCCCGAGGGGGTCACGGTTTCAGATGTTAGCGAATTAAAACGTGCAGCTGAAAAATTGCGTGCACCTTATGTGGTAAAGCCTTTTGATAGCAATCAAGGTAAAGGTGTCGTCTTAAACCTTGTCTGTCCCGTCGAACTAGAAACTGCATTTCACTTTGCTAAGCGCTATTCAGCAACAGTTCTAGTGGAAGAAATGTGTGTGGGCGAAGATTACCGTGTTCTAGTGGTCGGCGGAAAATTTTTAGCGGCGGCGCTTCGAAAACCACCAGCGGTTATAGGTGACGGGATATCAACCGTGAAAATGTTAATTGAGCAAATCAACACCGATCCAAATCGTGGTGATGGACACGAAAGTTTGCTGACAAAAATTTGTGTGGACGATCCACTTATTAGTTATCTTGGTCAGCAAAATTATCACCTAGATACGGTGCTAGAAAAAGACCGCAGTGTCGTATTACGCGGGAACGCTAATTTGTCCTCGGGTGGGATCGCTATTGATGTTACAAAAAGTATTCATCCTGAAATTCAAAGCCTATGCGAGCGCGCAGCCCGTCTAGTAAATTTAGATATTTGTGGAATTGATCTTGTTCACCACGATATTAGTCGACCGCAAAACGAGCAGACTAAAATTATCGAGATAAACGCAGCGCCGGGATTACGTATGCATTTAACAGCCGCCGATGGCAGCCACCGAGATATCGGAAAAGCGATTATGGAAATGATATATCCACCAGGGGAAAGAAGTACTGTTCCTATCGTAGCTGTCACCGGCACAAACGGGAAGACGACAGTTTCGCGTTTGATACATAAGATTTTAAGCA
>JANPNP010000186.1:0-13898 GCA_031427535.1 Bdellovibrionales bacterium
AGGCCCTCCTCGATCAGCAGCCGCTGGATGAAGGCGAGGTCGCTTTCCTGGTACTGGATGCACAGGCTGCGCTGGGGGTAGACGCTGGCGTCGGCCCATCCACTGCGCCACTTTTAAGAACTGGCGAAAATTGTGCGCTTGTTGATCGTAATCCTGTGGTAAGTAATCTTGTAGTAAACTTGAACTGATGGGCTGCACGCAGCCTATAATTTTTTTCTCGCGGGAAAAGGCAATAAGAAATTGGCTCCATGAATACAAAAATGAGCGGTGGATATATTCGACTAAATCTTCGGCCATAGCTTTTGGTACAAAGCAGTAATCTTTTAAGTGGCTGGTTATAAAACGAGTTAACTGCTCCCGGTCCGAACCATTGTAACTGCGTACCGAAATATTTTCATTTAAGCCTGATTGCCACGGATAATTGCCATGGATCGAAACCAAATTGTATTTGCGGCTTAGGCTATACGCCGGCTGTTCGGGTCTACGCATTTTCGGCCTGATAAATGCGTTCATCGATTGGGTTTCGGTGTGATTAATCGAAGTGATGAAACCATCGCAATTTTCTTTTTTGCGAATATCTTCGATTAAAGGTAAAAAAAACTTTGACCAGGTAAGAATTGCTTTACGATTCGGGGCAATGCGCAGATCGCACCCTTGGGCCATTTTCAAAACTTTGTCTTTAAATTGCAATTCGCGAATTAAAAAACTAGCTGTTCCTAAGATTTCGCCTTCATCTTCTAGAATAAAAGTCTTGTACGGAAGGCCAAGGCGCTGATAAAATGAAAAAAATTGTTCTTCGCGCGAAATTTTTATTTCGATCGCACCCGAAATAGGAATCGACGTAAAAAAAGTACCAAGTTGCTGCGAATCTTCGTGCGTGGCTTCGCGAAGCTTTAGTGGCAATTCACTCATCTTTTTTCCAAGGTGTCTCAACTACTGAAAGTTTTAAATTGACCCATCTGGCCCACGTGAACAGCAAATCACTCAGCCGGTTTAAATAGATCAATACATTTTTGTAGTGAGCTTGATCTGCATGAATTTCGGCGGCTCGGCGCTCGGCGCGCCGGCACGATGTTCGCGCAACATGCAAATGGCTAGCAACAGGGCTACCGCCAGGTAAAATAAAATGTGTTAGTGGTGGCAGATCCGCCGTTGCTGTATCTATCCAGTTTTCTAACTGGGAAATGTGGACGTCGGTAATTTGCGGAAGCTTTTGAAAGGTTTCTTTTTTTTCTGAAGCTAACAGCGATCCCGCATTGAACAGATGATTTTGAATTTTCTCTAAATTTTGGTTTAGTGGTGAAAACATATTTTGCAAGCTGCCATTTTTTTCGGCCACAGCGCTTCGGATGACCCCTAGTACAGAATTAAGTTCATCGACACATCCGTAAGCTTCAACCCGCGGATTAAATTTCTCGACACAAGAGCCATCGACCAGTCGAGTCGTACCATTGTCTCCGGATTTTGTGTAAATTTTCATATGTTCATTTCAAACGAAGGCAGGGTATGAGTCAATCAACAATTGAAATTCCATTTTTTGTCACGATACCTCATTCAGGAGAAAAGATACCCGAACAAACGCCGTGGTTAAAATCACTTCCAGAAACAATTTTAATGTCTGATGTGGATCGCTTCGTCGATCAACTTTACGAACCTGCGTTAAGCACGTTATCGATACCGTTTGAAAAAACGCAGTGGCACAGGTATGCGGTTGATTTAAATCGTTTTCCGACCGATGTCGATTGCGACTCGGTGGTTGGAAATAAAAATGTTTCAGGCACGCATAGCGATGGTTACCACTGGGTAAAAACAAAAAATGAACAACAACTTATGCAGCAACCGATGCCCCTTGAGGCCCACAATCAGCTTACAAAATTAATCTTTGAGCCTTTTCATGCGTCCGTAAAAAAGCATTATGCTGATTTTAAAAAAATTGGCCATCAACAAATTTTCCACATCGATGCACATTCTATGCCGTCGTTAGGAACACGCATGCACAAAGATCCTGGTCAGTTACGCGCTGAAATTGTTGTCAGCGACTGCATAGGTAAAAGTTGTCATCTAAAATTTCGTGATTTAGTTATTGCAGCCTATGTTACGGCTGGATTTAAGGTTGGCTACAATTGGCCTTACTTGGGGGGGCGCGTTACTGAAACCTATGGCCATCCGAAGCTTGGTCAAAATGCAATCCAAGTGGAACTCAACCGCAGTTTGTATATGGACGAATCAACTAAGCGACTAAACGCTGAAACTTCAGCAGCAGTACAAAAGAAAATTCATAAAGCGCTAGCTTACATCAAATCAGAGCTTCCCAATTTACGTATCCAAGAATAACATTTAAGTTCAATGAGATTTGAAAATAAATGGGCAAACAAATTTTGGAGGTTTTCAACCTCGTTCCAATTAGGAATTCCTGTTCTTGTTGTTATTACCGTTATGATTGCCTACGGAACAATTATTGAATCCCAATACGACGCTTACGCGGCAAAACGATTAGTGTATGAAAGCAGGATCATGTTTGTTGCTATGATCCTGTTAATTTATAATTTAACAGCCGTAATGATTGACCGACTACCCTGGGTGCCGCGCCATTATCCCTTTATCTGCGTTCACATCGGAATTATTACGGTAATTCTTGGTGGCTCCGTCACGCAAAAATATGGTATTGATGGCTCGATGTCAGTTCCGATTGCTGGCAAAAACAATTTTGTTGCTTTGCCGCAAACAGATTTGGTTGTGTACGCAACTTTCGATGGTGATAAATACACGAAAATGTTTGAAAATGAAGTCGATTTTTATAAAGAAAAACCAAGCACTGAAAAACCATTCACCATTGCGCTACATGAAAACACTATTCGCGTTATCGATTATGTACCGTATGCTAGGCTTACTAAAAAAGTAAAACCAAGTGTTGCGCCGCAGGCCGGCAGCTCGATTCGCTTCCAGATTATGAATGCGAACGTCAAACAAGTCGAAAGTATTACGCAAACAAAGAAAAATAAGACCAATCAATTTAACTTAGGTCCAGCGCAAATTCATTTGGGCGCTGTGCTACGTAAAGATTTGGATAAAAACGAAATATTTCTAACACCTAAAGATAAAGATTCAGTGACCTATGCACTTTTTCGAAAAGGAAAATTAGAACCTGACAAAACAGGCACACTGCAAATTGGAAATGTCATCGAAACGGGTTGGATGGGTCTTGAATTCCGCTTACTAGATTATTTACAACTGGCCACTGAAGAGTGGGACGTCGCAACATTACCACGTCCAACGCCGCTGACCACGTCAGCAATTCAAATCGAGCGCGGAGCTGACAAGCATTGGCTTGTACTAAATGACATCCTAAAAATCTTCGGAACAGAGCAGGCGTTTTTAATTACCTATCAAAATCGCAGGCTAGATATTGGTTTTCCGATTGAGCTTAAGAATTTTAAAGTTGTTCGTTATGAGGGTTCGCAAAAAGCTATGTCCTACGAAAGTGATGTCAGTGTGGGTGCACCTAGTAATCCCATTACCACGACAATTTCAATGAACGAGCCTTTGAAGCACGCCGGTTTTACAATTTATCAAGCAAGTTTCCAGGAAGACGAAGTGACTCGGCAGCCAACGGCTTCGGTGTTTTCAATAAATTACGATCCAGGACGATGGATAAAGTATTTGGGCTCGTTAATTCTAACGCTTGGAATTATATGGTTATTCTATCAACGCCGCAAAAGGAAAATAGCATTATGATTTTACAGTCAAAAATAAAATTAGTTTTAAGCAGTGTGTTTTTCGCTTTAAGCATTTTTTCATCAACCGGAGTTTCTGCTGTTGGCGAAGAAATACGCTATTTACCAGTTCAAGATTCTGGGCGCATTAAGCCTTTTGATACTTTTGCTAAAGAAACTTTAGAAATTATTTATGGTAAAAAAACCTACAAGGCAGATGAAAATTCAAAACCAATTGACGCTCACTGGGTTGTATTAACTTGGATGTTATCTCCTGAAAGTTGGGTGACCCGACCACTTTTCGAAGTCAGACACAAGGAAGTTTTAGAAAAATTAGGTCTTGTGGCTGAAAAGCGTTTCTACACAGGCGATGAACTTTTTAAAAATGAAAAAATGAGCAACGTCATGCAAGAACTTGCAAATCAGCGTGAATCGAAAGAAAAGTTGACGCCGTACTTTCAAGCGCTACAGCGGCTAGAAAATCAATTTTTCATTTTTCGTGAAATTGCTGGTGGTCGCATGTTAGCCGTGTTGCCGCGGGCTGATTCCAGCAGCTGGTATTCAGTTGCCGATCTGCCAGAAAAATTTCAGCCATTATTTTTAGAAATTAGCAAAAACACTGCAAATTTTCTGGGTGCGACGGCCGATGGAAAAAATGCAGAACAAGCCGGAAAACTACTTGATGCGGCAGTTATTAATTTTAAAAACCAGGCCCAGCAGTACAATCCAGAAAAATACCAAGCCGCAAACAAGGTAGACGTTGAAGTTGCATACAATAAAATACATCCGTTTCGTTGGGCTTACATATTTTATTTAATTTCAGTTTTAATCATTCTTTTTTTGTGGATACGAAAGCAAGAAAAGGGAATGGGGGTCGCCTGGTTTTTCTTATTACTTGGTTTTGTAGTGCATACCCTTGGGTTTGCATTTCGTGTGTATTTGGCTGAACGTCCACCAGTATCCAACATGTATGAAACCGTCATTTGGACCTCGTGGGGTGCAATACTTTTCACCATTATTTTGGAAAAAATTTATAACTTCCGCATTCTACTTTTAGGCGGTGGAATTGTGGGATTAGTCTCATTAATCGTCGCCGATTTTGCTCCGGCTGTTTTAGATCCAAGTCTGCAGCCGCTTGAAGCTGTGCTTCGCAGCAACTACTGGTTGTTAGTACACGTCATGACCATTACGATTTCGTATTCGGCGTTCATGTTAGCTTTTGGATTGGGCGATATTGGACTTATTTATTATGTGATGGGCGAAAAAAAGCACGAAGAGACCATTCAAAAATTAACGACCGGAGTTTATCGTGCGATGCAGATTGGTGTAGCTTTCTTAACACCCGGAATTATTTTAGGGGGAATTTGGGCTGATTATTCATGGGGTCGTTTCTTGGGATGGGACCCAAAAGAAACTTGGGCGCTGATAGTTTTACTTGGTTACATTATCGTCCTACATGCACGTTTAGTTGGCTGGCTTAAAAACTTTGGTACGTTAGCTGCTGGAATAATTAGTTTTAGCTTAGTCATCATGGCCTGGTACGGAGTTAATTTTGTTTTAGGCGCCGGTCTTCATTCGTACGGCTTTGGTGCTGGTGGTGTCGAGTACGTTTCTGTATTTGTACTGTTACATATTTTGTTTGTTATATATGCGTTTTTTGTACATAAAAACAGAAAAATCCAGACTTAATTTTAATAACTTCTGCGGTCTTAAATCCGTAAGATTTTCTGATAACCACTTTTGCTTTGTTATTTTGACCGCATCGCTTTGGTACAACATTTATCTAATATTTTTCCCGCCCAGGTTGCTGATGTTTAATCACAAAAATTTTTAAAAATCCTCTTTTAAAAGATTAGCCCTGATTTTTTTTAAATTGCAAGCCAGTAGATCTTTCAGTTTTACTTTTTGGTTATCTGTCAGATTCTCTGGATTCTTTAAAAAGCACCACCTGCTATGCTTTAAAATAATATCCTTGCCTTGCGATCTTCATCGCAACACCACTAAAAACATGGTGCCACGATGTTTTAAACTGACGGGCCACTTCTTGAACTTATGGCTACGATGGCCATAAGTCAGCGTTCTCATGGATGGATGCTCATCACTTCACCAATTACTGCTGTTTTTAAGTCGAAATCTTAAGAAATTACCCATGAATTGTTAAAACCCACTTATCCATACTCTGAAACTTCGCAGCATATAGGGTGCACAGTTACAGAGAGGGGTAGAAGAAGTTTGCTTAAATTAGTCGTGCATACTTTCTGAATTTGACTGTTGAATCCGACGTTATAATTTAGTGAAATAACCCACAAATTCTTCAGACGAACCGTTTTTCTTTGTTTGCACAGTTTCCTTTCTGTCTACATTAAAAATTTTTTGTTTATCTAATGTGTTAGTTGCTGAAAGTAAAAGCAGCTAACACAGTGATTTCATTCGAAGTTTGTCAATTGGTTTTCAAAAACATTCGTGACAAACCATGTCTACTGCAATTAAATGTGGGATAGTTTTCAATAAAAACACAATGAAGGATCTTTGTATGCCCACTACAAAATTGCTGGCCCGATCTATGGCATGCCTGCTCGCGATATTTTTTTTATCGGGATGTCTGTGGCAGTCACCTGACGCTGAACAACGTGTAAAAACCAGTATTGGTTACAACAACGGTTACGCCCCCGAGCAGCCGTTACCGTTTTCGCACGAGCTTCACGTTGGCACCCACCAGATTCAGTGTCAGTACTGTCACAACCAAGTGGAACGTTCGAAGTCATCAAACATTCCAGCATTATCAACATGTATGAATTGTCACAATCAAGTAGCGACACAGTCAGAATCCATTAAAAAATTACGCGAAGCTTACGCTGAAAATAAATCAATCGAGTGGGTAAAAGTTCACATGCTTCCTGACCACGTGCAGTTCAATCACCAAGCGCACGTTTCACGTGGTGTAAACTGCCAAACCTGCCACGGACCAATCGAAAAAATGGCGAAGGTCTACCAGTTTTCAGATTTATCAATGGGTTGGTGCATAAACTGCCATCGCCAGCCAGAAAACAAAGCGCCTCTTAACTGCACCACGTGTCATCACTAGAAAAAGGGCTGTCATGGAAAACAAAAACGAAAATACAGAAAATTCGTCCGAGCAAAAAAATCCAAATCATCCAGTGATTCAACGTGACCGCACATTTTGGCGATCGTTCGATGACTTAAATAATACCGAAGAATTTCAAAAGTCGCTGCAAACAGAATTTATGTCATCGCCACTACGAGATGAAACGGCAAGCGAAGGCGATTTTGATACCGAAGTAAACTCTGACGATGCTTCAGGTAAATGGGCGCGCCGCGAATTTTTAAAATTAATGGGCGCATCTATCGCGTTAACTACTGGCGCTGGCTGTATTCGTAGGCCAGTACAAAAAATGGTTCCTTACACTCAGCAACCCGAAGAAGTAACACTTGGAGTTTCTAACTGGTACACGTCGACTTATTTCGATGGCTCTGAAGGCTTTGGGTTATTAGTAAAATCACGTGAAGGTAGACCCGTCCATATTCAAGGAAATCCTGCATATCCGTTAAATAAAGGTGCTGTTTCATCCAGGGCACAAGCTTCGTTACTTGGCCTTTATGATCCCGAGCGTTTACAAAGTCCCGTTCGCAATTTATTCAACGAGAAAAAGACGAACAAGGAAACAGTTAACGTTTCTTGGGAAGACTTAGATAAAAAAGTGGTTGAGGCTTTGAAAAAAGGTTCAGTTCACATTTTAACCGGAAATATTTCGTCACCGGCAACGGCAGCTGTTGTTAGTGATTTCACAAAAGCATTTTCAGTACAGCACACAACGTGGGAACCCCTAGCGGCAGACGACGTATTAGAAGGGCAAAAAAGATCTTTCGGTGAAGCCGTCATTCCAAGCTTTCGTTTTGATAAAGCGAAAATAATTGTATCGATCGATGCCGACTTTCTTGGTACGTGGCTTACGCCTGTAGCATTTACTAAGCAGTTTTCTGCGGGCCGCAAAGATCCAGCAAAAATGTCCCGCATGTATTCATTTGATTCTACGTATTCGTTAACAGGTGCTAACGCAGATGTTCGTTTCCGCATAAAGCCGTCGCAGCAACTTGATGTGGTGATGGGCTTAATCTATGAAATATCAAATTCAACAAAATCGGTATCTGATACAACAAAAAGTGTCCTTGCGCCTTACAAGGGAATTTCTGATAAATTAGGAATTACAGATGCTGCATTTAAAAAAGTAGCTGCTGATTTATTAAAAAATGTAGGCGAATCTTTAGTAGTCACAGGCGGCATTCAAACACGCACAGAAGATTCAGTTCAGTTACAAGTTGCAGTTAATTATTTAAATTCATTGCTAGGTAATGATGGGAAAACCATCCTTGCCGGAGCAGGTAACCCGCACTTAAAGGCAAGTTATACCGAACTGCAAAACCTAATAAAAAACATGCAGCAAGGTAACGTAAAAACCTTGATTATCTATCGTACTAATCCGCTGTATGCCTTAGCGACTGATTTTGGTTTTGCTGAAGCGTTAAAGAAAGTTTCAACGGTTATTTATGCTGGTGACAAAATGGACGAAACAGCTACCGCATCTCACTGGGTAGCAGCTGATAATCACGCCCTTGAAACGTGGTCCGATTCCCAATTTGCAAAAGGCGTTTTTGCACTTCATCAGCCGCTGATTCGCACGATGTATGATACGCGGTCTTTTCAATTGTCACTGATGACGTGGGCATTTATGGCCAACATGGGTCCAAAACGATTAACGACGTATGAAACTTTCTATGATTATTTGCGCGCTTTCTGGAAAGAAGAGATGGCTCCTAAGTTAGCTAAGGGCCAAGACTTTGAAGATTTCTGGAACGAGCTTCTGCAAAAGGGCTTTACTGGCGAACCTGCATCTTCGCCCGCAAGATCATTTAAAGCCGAAGCTATGAACTCGGTCAAAAAGTTGACCGCGACTACGGGGTACGAGCTTGCGCTGTATTCGAAAATTCAAATGGGTGATGGTACACTTGCTAACAGCGGGTGGATGCAAGAGCTACCTGATCCAGTTACAAAAATTGTCTGGGATAATTACGCATCCGTTTCTTTGAAAACCGCTGAAAACCTTAAAATAAAAGAAGGTGATATTATTGAAGTGGTGGTTGGTGCGCACAAAATGCAAATACCAGCTCACGTTCAACCGGGTTTACACGACGAAGTTATTGCCATAGCTGTCGGTTACGGGCGAACTGCGGCGGGAAAAATTGGTAATGGTGTTGGTCAAAATGCATTTGCACTTGCAGCAGTAAAAAATGGTGCGGTGTTATTTTCTGGAATGCCAGTGACAGTTAAAAAAACTGGCGCACGCTACCGCTTAGTTACGACTCAGGGTCATGATTCAATGGAAGGACGACAACTTGTCGTTCAAGCTACTAATTTAGATTATGAAAAAGAAAAAGGCGCCAATATCAAACGCCATCACACCTGGTCTATCTGGTCGGGGCATCATTACAGCGGACACAAATGGGGAATGGCTATCGACTTAAATTCATGCACAGGATGTTCAGCGTGCATGACCGCCTGTCAGTCTGAAAATAATA
Source organism: Bdellovibrionales bacterium (assembly GCA_031427535.1). Lineage (GTDB taxonomy): Bacteria > Bdellovibrionota > Bdellovibrionia > Bdellovibrionales > Bdellovibrionaceae > Pseudobdellovibrio. Next base: position 9,309 of record JANPNP010000186.1, read on the forward strand.
TTCATGTTGTCGGTAAAAAATACGTCATGCAGGGCCGTGAAATGCATTGGATCCGCATCGATCGTTATTACACCGGCGCTGTTGATAATGCAGAAACTGTATTTCAACCTGTCATGTGTCAGCACTGTGACAATGCTCCGTGCGAAACAGTGTGTCCAGTCGCGGCGACTGTGCACAGTTCTGAAGGTTTAAACGAAATGGTTTACAATCGCTGTGTTGGTACCAGGTACTGCGCCAACAATTGTCCGTACAAAGTGCGTCGTTTCAATTGGTTTAATTATGCAAAGCTTATCGAAAAACCAATGCACATGGCTTTAAATCCTGAAGTGGGTGTGCGTACCCGCGGTGTTATGGAAAAGTGTACTTTTTGCGTTCAGCGAATTAAAGACGGAAAAAATAAAGCGAAAACTGAAAACAGACCGCTTAAAGATGGCGACATTAAAGTAGCATGCGAAACCGCATGTCCTGCGGATGTTATCGTTTTCGGCGATATGAATGACGATAATTCACGGGTAGCAAAATTATTTAAGTCCGAAGAGCGTTCCTATGCACTGTTAGAGGAATGGTTTGCAAAGCCTGCAGTACGTTACCAGTCAAAAATTAGAAATAATGATCTAGTGACAGTGAAAGCCGCGGCTGCAGGGGATCATGCCCAGCAGAAAAAGACCGCAGTCGAAGGGAGCCCCGCATGAGTGAAATGAAAAGAGCTCCGCTAGTACTAGGTAATAAAACTTTAAAAGAAATTACGGATGACATTTGCGAACCGGTCGAGACAATCCCATCAAAAGAGTGGGTGGCGTTATTCTTAGGTGCCAAAACTTTATTTATATTTTACATCCTAACTATCGCCGTCGTGGTTTCAACAGGTATGGGATTATTAGGTGTGAATAGCCCAGTCGGTTGGGGCACGATGATTATCACGTTCGTTTTCTGGGTTGGTATCGGTCACGCAGGAACTTTAATTTCTGCAATTTTATTTTTATTCAGACAAAAATGGAGAACCTCTGTTGCACGTTCAGCAGAAGCCATGACCGTCTTTGCGGTTATGACTGCGGGAATTTTTCCATTGATCCACACGGGTAGGCCTTGGCTTGATTTTTGGTTATTTCCGTATCCGAATCAACGGGGACCATTATGGGTCAACTTTAGATCGCCGCTACTGTGGGACGTTTTCGCCATTTCTACATACGCAACTGTGTCGTCCGTTTTTTGGTTCATTGGAATGATTCCAGATTTAGCGACCTTAAAAGACCGCGCAAAAAATAAAATTCGGTACACTGTTTATGGAATTCTTTCTATGGGCTGGCGTGGTACTGCAAAAAATTGGTCTCATTACGAAATGCTGTATTTAATTTTAGCGGGCTTATCAACGCCACTAGTAATTTCGGTTCATACCATAGTCTCGTTTGACTTCGCTGTTTCAAATCTTCCGGGCTGGCACACGACAATTTTCCCGCCGTACTTTGTGGCCGGCGCCATATTTTCAGGCTTTGCCATGGTAATCACGTTAATGAGCCTTGTACGCATCGGCTTTCCAAAATTTAAAGACTACATCACCATTGATCACATGGAAGTCATGAATAAGATCATCATGATGACAGGATTAATGGTCGGGTACGCGTACGGAGCTGAATTTTTAATTGCGTGGTATTCAGGGAATGATTACGAACGCTATGTGTTTATGAATCGTGCCTTAGGACCTTACGCGTGGTCTTACTGGATTATGATATTTTGTAACGTGGTGGCACCGCAGATTTTCTGGGTCAAAAAATTTCGTAGATCTATTCCAGTTATGTTTGTCGCATCTATATTTGTAAATATCGGTATGTGGTTCGAGCGTTTCGTAATTACGGTAACTTCACTGCACCGAGATTTTTTACCGTCGTCTTGGGGACAATATGCGTGGTCCATGTATGACACCTTTATTTTAGTGGGATCGTTTGGAATGTTCTTCACGATTTTCCTACTTTACCTTCGCGTATTCCCAGCAATATCGATTGCCGAAATTAAGCCAGTCTTACATGTTGGTAAAGAACCTGGAGGTCACTCATGAAAAGTAAAAAAACTTTAGGTGGCATGGCCGGAATTTTTTTAGAAGAACATCAAGTTGTAGCTGCTGCTAGACGGGTTCGTGAATCTGGCTTTATTAAATTTGACGCCATTTCACCGTATCCAATTCATGGTATGGAAGAAGCCTGTGGCATTAAACGCTCTGGCATTCCGTATGTGACATTTGCAGCTGCTATATTTGGAATGCTAGCGGGACTTGCGATGACGTACTATATGTCGGTAGCAGACTGGCCGATAAATATCGGTGGGAAACCCTTATTTTCTCTTCCGGCATTTATTCCGATTATATTTGAATTAACTATTTTGTTTGCTGCGCTATGTTCGGTGGTTGCGTTATTTGTTGTTTGCAAGATGCCCCGTGTTGACCCGCCAACTATCGATAAGGATTTAACGTCGCATAAGTTTGCGATTTTTATTCCTGAAAACGACGTCGGCTACAATCAAGAGCAGGTCGAGCGCTTGTTTCGCGAACTGGGCGCCGCAGAAGTAAAGAAAATGGCGGAATACTAATATGATAAATAATTTAAAATCGATTATTACTGTTTTGTTACTTGCAACTTTTGTTCTAGCTGCGGCCTGCAGTAAAAACACGGCTTTACCTAATATTGAAGTGATCCAAGATATGATGGAATCGCCGGCGATTAAGCCGCAAGAATACGACGAAAATTCTCCGAATCATTCGGGAATGCGTGTTCCACCCACAGGGACTCAGCCCGTTGGTTTTACTCCGTACAAGTATGCAACAAATTTTGATGAAGCAGCGAAAAATAAAAATCCGTTGGCTGCTGATATGTCAGAAGAAACTTTAAAAGTAGGCCTTAAGTTTTACCAAACCAATTGCCTACTTTGTCACGGAGCCAAAGGCCAAGGCAGCGACAATTCGTCAATCGCCGAGAAAATGGCTTCGAAACCGCCGTCACTACTTTCAGAAAAAATAGTAAAATGGTCTGATGGCCAAATTTATCACGTCATCACTATGGGACAAGGGACAATGGGTCCCTATGCTTCACACATTCCGCAAGCTTATCGTTGGCAAGTTGTTAACTACGTTCGTCACCTTCAACATGAAGCGAAATAGGTAAATATGGCATCAAATAATCATTCCCATGAATTAAAGTTATCAAAGTTTGTGGCACCGCCACAACTTAAGGTCGCAAGTATTGCCTGCATGTTTATCGGCTTTATAACATTTGTTTTAGGATTTATTAAAAATCCGGAGCGATTGTGGACTTCATATTTAACAGCTTTTATGTTTTTCACCTGCCTAGCTGTTGGCGCCATGTTTTTCATAGCTTTTAATTACGCGGCCAAAGCAGGATGGAGTGCCTCTATCCGCCGTTTTGCTGAAGCCATGACAAGTTTTATTCCGGTAATGTTGATAGCCAGTTTTGTACTGATTATCGGTTTTAAGTATTTATATGTTTGGGCTGACCCGACGAGCGCCCATACATTATCAGGCGGGAAGTCTGTCTATTTGCAACCGTGGTTTGTTATTTTGCGTTTTGCTCTTTTCGGTATTGGCTGTTTGGTATTTCGCCATCTGATCGTCGGCAATTCGCTAAAGCAAGATCAATCGGGTGACCACGAATTGACCCACAAAAACTTAAAGTACTCGATCGGCTTTATCGCATTTTTCGCCATCTTTTTTACTATGTTTTCGTTCGATTTGCTGATGTCACTTTTGCCAACGTGGTATTCAACTATTTTTGGGCTTTATGTTTTTGCAGGAAGCATTCAAGCTACAATGGCCGTTTTAGCCATAATGATTGTTTGGCTGAAAAACTCAAAATGGATTTCTGGCTACGTCACGGTCGAGCACCAACATGATGTTGGTAAATTTTTAAAAGGTTTTACAGTATTCTGGGCATACATTGCCTTTTCCCAGTTCATGTTAATATGGTACGCGAACATTCCCGAAGAAACCGAATTCTACATTATGCGTTCACTTAATGGCTGGATGTCTGTATCTTTTGGCTTACTTATCTTTCGCTTCATAGTTCCGTTTTTAACGTTGCTGCCAAGGGGTGCAAAACGAAATGACTCCGTTTTAGTGTCGGTATCTGTTCTTGTATTGGTCATGCAATATGTTGATCTGTATTGGCTTATCTACCCTAATTTCTTTGATGGAATTCCCCAATTTAGTTTTTGGGAAGTTGGAATTTTCTTAGGCTTTGCTGGTATATTCTTGATGGGTCTTATCAAGTTTTTCACAAAAAATAACATGGTAGCTATAAAAGATCCGCGAATGCACGAAGCCCTTGCTCATCATGTTACCTATTAGCCCTAGTTATGTTAAAAGATGCCAATAATATGGTCTCTTTTAACATAATTTTCTAGCTTCCTTGAACGAACTTCGCTACATTAAGTTATGTCTTTCGCATCCTACACGATCTACATTTCATGGCAGACCACCCCGCATGCAACCACCACCGTTGCATCTCACTCATGACCTTTTAAAAATCTATGTCACAAATTAATATAATATTACCGGATAAATCGGTACGTACATTCGATCACGAA
>JANPNP010000187.1:0-1600 GCA_031427535.1 Bdellovibrionales bacterium
GCGCCTAGGCTGGAAATTAAGTTGAAATTACTTTCATGGGCCACGTTAAAAGTGAAAACAAAATAAATGGCTGCGATTAATGTTAAGCAAACGTTTAATGCTATTGTCATTGCAAAGAACAACCAGTTTTGTTCTTTCATGTAAATAAAAAGAAAAGTATGTATACTTCCCCAAAACAGCAAAAAAGGAATAGAAATCAAAAATAATTTTGCTGCCCAGATTTGTGAAGATTTATTAAAGCTTTGTTGTGTCATTAAGGTGTTTACTTGTAACCAGGCAAATACAGCTAGTAACGAGCCGCCGGGGAAGTCGGCTGCTATTAAAGTAGCGCAAGCCAAGATAAATAAAAGTATATGTCGTGATTTCATGATTGCCATTTTCGTCTATCGTATCTTAAATAAAAGGGTAGTGACAATAAAAGATCGACTTATACTTATTGGCTGTCTTGTTTTTACTGGTTGTGCAACAACTCAGAAAGCCGTCGATTTTAAAACCCAGCCGCTGCTGCTGGATACCAAAGTTCAAATCAAAGATTTGCGTAAGGATGAAACTCAAAGCGCTAAGATTCAGGTAATCCTGTTAACGGACCAAGCAATTCGGATGGAGGTAACTGCTTTGTTTGGCTATGCAATTGCGTCTATCGTTATGACTCCGGATAAGATTCAGTATGCTTTACACACGTCAAAAAAATATTTTGAAGGACCGTTCAATTCGCGCACGCTGTTTCCGGTCTTTAAGCAGAATATCGACCCACGAATTTTATGGAATTCGGTCCATAACAGAAACCCAGCCTCAGGCGATTTAAAATGCAAAACCGATGAAAAGCGATGGCCACTTTCGTGCGTGAATGCGGAAGGCGTGCACGTGACATGGCTTCATGAAAACGCTGTAAAGCGGCGAATCGATATCAAAAACCCACAGTTTGAAATGATCTGGGTTTTCAAAGATCAAACCCCACTAAGTACGCCTCAAAACGAGACCTTCGTCCTGAAAAAACCCGAAGACTACCAACAAATTCAAATAAAATAGTTTATAGTCGCTAACCTTTTTAGGTCGGTTTATAATCATTACAAGTTAAGATCCACCCGATTCTCAACTTGAATATCCTTCAAGTGGAAGGAGTCTCGATGTCGTCATCTATAAACTTTAAGAACATTGTTGAAAAATGGCAAAGTAACAGTCCGTCTGTTGCCTCCCACTGGACAGGAACGTTTCAAGAGTACTTAGATTTAGTTAAATCCAATCCCAAAATTTCTCGCAATGCCTACCAACGGTTGTTCGATATGATCGTTGAAGCTGGCACAGAAGAATACATTGATTTCAAAAAACAAATCATTCGTTACAAGTTTTTCGATGACGTCGAAACTGGCGGTAAAGATGCGGTTTTTGGACTTGATGTTCAACTTATGAAATTAGTGAATGTTTTAAAAGCCGCTGCTCTTGGTTATGGAACTGAAAAACGAGTAATTTTACTTCATGGGCCTGTTGGATCTGCAAAATCAACAATTTGTCGAAGACTGAAAAAGGGCCTTGAGGTTTATTCACGTACTGATCAGGGCGCACTTTTCACATTCGAATGGATTGATGAAAATGGAAAAGG
>JANPNP010000188.1:0-11644 GCA_031427535.1 Bdellovibrionales bacterium
CATATTTTTTCTGGGCGGCACGACACGGTCGTGACTGCAGTTTATCAAGGTCAGGTAGACGCTGGCGCTACTTTTTATACTCCACCTGATGACGAAGGTCCTAAAGATGCGCGCATGTTAGTGAAGACCCAGTTTCCGGATGTGTTTGAAAAAATAAAAATCTTAAAACTGACGGGGCCAATTCCGAATGATCCTGTAGTTTTTAGAAAAGATTTGCCAGAAGAAATTAAAATAAAAATAATTAATTCATTATCTAAATATATCAAAACTGAAGAGGGCGCAAAGGTCCTGCTTGCTATGTATCACGTGACCGATTTTAAAAAAGCTGAAGATAAAGATTATGATAAAGTTCGCGGCTACTTAAAAGATTTAGGTCAAACTGCGCAGGATTTTGTAAAAAAGTAATTACTTTTTGGTGATATACAGTTCTTTAAATTTAGTTTGCGGATCAAGTGCACGGGTAAATGTGTATTCACAAAGTTCTAAAAAAATTAACTCGCAGGTGGTGAAAATTAAATTATCATCGACCACATGTCCGCCTAAAGTAGCACCAGTTTTATCAGCCACTGACATATGAAGATGTAAGCCATTCATAGAAACAGTGCCGTTTAATGATATAATTTCGTAATGCTCTTGCCTGAGTAGAAAGTTTTGCGCATAGGCCAGACGAAGATGAACTTGGCTTAAGCTTCCAACCGAGCTAACAATGCAACCTGCTAAAATTGAATGAGCATGGCAGAAAATTAAAATCTCTTTCTTTAAATCCTGACCAGGCTTCAACCTTAAAGCATGCATCTTCACTGCGTCCATTACAGTGCCAACTGCGCTACGAAAGATTCAACCATTGTGCGTGCTGAACTGAAAAATAAACCTAGGCCAAAAATCAACAGCGAACTGCCAATACGGATGTTGCGGTTGGTTTCGTCGCTTGTGTAATAATGAAAAAGCATATGAAATCCAAAGATCAAATCGTTAATAATTCGAGCAAAAAAATTATTTACAAATTTCAATGTCGAATGAATTCCGCTTAAAAACTTATTTTTGGTTTTAGTAAATTTTAGCTTTGGCCAGAATTCATCGTGAAACACCGCGCGACCTTCGACTGACAAAATAATCAGTCCTGTCACAATCAGTGCAGCATCAAAAGGAAAAGTTATTAATAGAAAGCCAACCAAGTAGCGAGTAAAAAAGTAAATATTAAAAAGAAAAGTTCGCGCCACCTTAAATAATTCTGAAACGATCGGTTGGTTCTGATCTGCAAACGATTCACTTCCGCTGGTCCAAATTTTCATGAATCTAACGCCAAGACCTTCACGCGCAATTTCCCGCTTAGTGCGTTCAGAATCTTCTGTTAGGCCACTTTTTGTTTCATACTTGTACTTGTAGACGCGTGCTTTACTAAGGGCTAGTTGGTCATCTCGTAAATTGTAAATCTCGTACGCATTCTTGGCCAGTCGAACATATATTTGATTTGTAATATCGCGGTAAACAACAGGTGCAGTCGCTTTGCGTAGTCCTAGCATTGAATATCCAGCAAGAAATTTTTCCAAACTTTTTTTGTAATCATCTTTTTTTTCATTTAACCATACGCCGCGTAATTTTTGGTTTCCAAGCTCGATCAGATCGACGGGTGAATTTAAAAAGTGCGCCCAAAGATAGTCCCACCAAAAATCGGTCATGGTCACAAGCTCTTTTTGATTGCTTGTGATCAGACGACCTTGTTCTAAAATAAGTGTACTAAGCACTGTATAGCCATCACGAGGTAAGCCCACTTGCACTTTTTTGAAAGCTTCGATGGTGTGGACCATGCCGATGAAAGCTGTTTGAAAGTAATTTCGTAAAAAAACTTTTCCTTTTATTTGTGAATAGTATTTTTTGTGTAATCGTAAAAGGTTGTTGGTATCAGTAGTTAAGTCACTTAACAAAATAATAGGTTCTGCATCATTAGGGCGTAAACGTGCCTGATATTCTAAATCAAAGTATTCGGCTGCATATCCGCCGTCCAATAGTGTGGGTGTCGAAACCTTTTTAAATTCCTGATCTAGAAATTTAATTACGGTTTGACCAAGCGAAACGTACTTATCTAATTTTTTTTCAGCAAAAATTTTTCGCAAATCAGAAATTGTAAGCGCAGCTGCGCTTACCTGAACTGATACTAGAAAAGAAACTATCAAGATGAAAAATCGCATGTAACAGCAAGTGTAACACGCACAAAAAGCGAAGGTAATTCAAGCTAGACTTAGCTAAGGACTAGTAAGTGCGAAACAAAGCGCTAACCAGGCCCTTAATTTCAACATCTTTAGGATGGTACCACACTGATTTTAGGCGTGGGTTGGCTGGCCGAAGTTCAATCAACTTACCTTTTTCAGGTTGCTCTGGATTGGTTTTAAAAAAGTATTTTTTTACAGTGGCTTCGTTATCCACACTAGCCACAACTAAATCCCCATCGCGGGCCGCAGTTTGTGAGTGGACCACTAATGTGTCGCCATCAAAGATACCTTCATCAATCATCGAGTCGCCTTCAACTTTTAAAGCAAAGTGATTATCTTTAGACTTAACAAGATACGCAGGAATATTTATAAATTCATTCTCAACCAGACGCTCGATCGGCAGACCAGCTGCAACGCGCCCTAAGAAAGGAATGGGCAGAACCTTCGAATGGTTTTCGTGATCGGCGGAAGACTGACCAAGACTAAAGCTGTTCGAAGACTCTGCCGCAATATGAAGTCTTTGCACTAAATCTTTTTTAAAATCTTTAGCGGAATTTAAAATCTGAATGGCGCGTTTTTGATTTTGCGGAATATGAACGTAGCCTTTGCTGGACAGTTGCTTCAGATAATTCTGAACCGAGTTATAAGAAGCAAAACCAAAGTGATCACAGATCTCCTGATAAGAGGGTGAGATCTCATTTTCAAGAAGTTCGTCCTCAATAAATTGAAGAACTGCTTTCTCTTTGGACGTCAAGGATGGGAGGGGCAAGTTGTTCTTTTTCATACACATAAGTTACAGTGTAACTTATGTGTAAGTCAATAGACTTATATCGCTTTTTCGTAATTGTATGTCACGGCAGCTTTTTGCGGAGCTGGCGCTGGACGTTCGGCATGTGCAGGCACATTTTTAGTAGATTCAGGCATCACAGAGCAGTTCTGGAACAGCAGCAGCATGACAGGATTCGCAACGAATAAAACTGCTAAAAGGAAACTGCTCTTTTGTGCCATCGATCCTCCGGATTAAAGTCTAGGTAACTTCGTTATACCTCTTCGGTGGCATTCTAAAAAACATGAGGACTTTTTTTACAGTTTGTGATGAACTTCCCAAAATGCTGCGAATTATTTTTATTTTTTACTTTTTAACAGGCTTAGTTGCTCATTCAGAGCCACTCTCTTTGAGACAGTCTTGTATTAATTCACTGAAGGGTTATAAAAGTTATTTCAAGGATGAAGTGCTCGAGCAAGTTTGCGAGAAAGCGCAACGCTCAAGCGAATGCAACAGCGTCAAGGGCGAACCCATTGTTCACTTAGACTTTGCGGGCGTGGCACCGAAGCCAAAAAAAATATTAGTGCTTAGTCTAATTCACGGCGACGAAACCCCGGCGGGCGGTCTTGGCAGGTTCTGGATAGAGCGTCTTAAAAAAGTGGATGCGCGCAATACCTGGCGTGTGCTGCCAGTGGTTAATCCCGATGGCGTCAAAGCAAAAACCAGAACAAATTCTGAAGGCGTGGATTTAAATAGAAATTTTCCAACTTTAGACTGGGCTGCGGATGCACAAGATTTTTGGAAAGCTAAAGCTAGCGCGTCGCCGCGGAAATTTCCCGGAGCCACAGCCGGCAAAGAGCCTGAAGTCCGCTGCGTAATGCAACATCTTGAGGACTTTATTCCTGATTTTGTGATTTCTATACATACGCCGTTGAAGGTTTTAGATTTTGATGGACCAAAAGTGAAGCCGCCAAATTATTCTTATTTGCCATGGAAAAGTTTGGGTAATTTCCCTGGAAGTCTTGGCCGCTATCTTTGGGTCGAGCGTAAAATTCCAGTTTTAACCACAGAGCTTCGTGATGAACTTCCGGCAGGATCAGCTTCCTTTGAGCAGCTACAGGATCTTATTGGTACCTTGGTACAAACCGATTTAAAGTAATTAAAAAATGAAAATTGTGCTCGCTTTTTTTGGTGATGGCGTTTGATCTTATAGGCCAGATCTTTTTAATTTTTTGTAAATATCAGAGTCGTTTCGTTTCCCGATAAAATCTACAAATAAAGTCTCATTTTTAATATAGAAGATTATTCGATACTCGCCTGAGGTAGCTCGTTTGTATGGAGCGTGGCCTTTTAAAAAAGCTACATCAGTTTGCATTTTATTTTCTCTGAGTTCATGTATTTTCAGTGCTATCTGTCTTTGAATCTTGGCGGGAAATTTTGCAATGTCCTTCGCGGCCGATTTTGAAAACTCAATCTGCAGCATTTAACATTTTCTTCAGCAGGCTTTCAGACTTGGCTTTTCCGATGTACCCTTCCTTAGAGGCCTCTTTAGCTTTTGATGCAAGCCACGAGTCCTCAAGGTCGACTAATCGATTGTATTCTTCAATAGAAACAACGACCGCAATTTCCTTATTGTTTCGCGTGATTTTAACGGGCGCTTTTCTTGAATCATCCAGCAGTTCACCAAAATTATCTTTTGCTTCGGTTGACTTGTATAATTTCATTTATGACCTCAGTTACCAAGTATATTGCAATAAGCTATTCCGGTCAATATAGCTTAATTTATTAGTTTAAAAGCATTATATGGTATTTGAGTTTAAAATTATGCCTTACGCTAAATTAGTGTCTGGTGTTTCTTTCTTTTGCGTTCTGAATTGCAACCAGCCTGTCCTGTGAACTTTCCATCTCGTGTTGGATTTCAAGCAACTGGCTGACCAAAGACTCTTTCGCGATCTTAATAGCTTCGTAGATGTCGTCGTGACGCGCTTCTGCTTCGATAGAGCTGTCTTCTTCTTTAAGAACGATAGCAATGCGGTGTTTGAACGCCGGGGACTTCTTGATTTCCGTAACGGTGGTCTCAGTTTCGTCGTCAGCATCACGGCCTTGCGGATCACGAGCGATAACTACAATCAGTGTATCAGGCGTGATAAAGGGGCTAAAATCAATGATCTGCTGATGAATAAATGATTTTATCTCAAGACTTGTTTCAATCAGATCCGTGGTGGTTTTCAGTAAGTTGGAGTTAGATGACATAAATGCCTTCCTTGCTGAAAAGTTAAGTGACGTTCATTAATATTAACATGTTGAAAACAGACTCAAAAGTCCAATAGTGCAAATTATTTTTTTCTGCCTGAGAAGCATTAAATTGCAGGACATCATGGCGTGTGTATCGACTTAAGTCAGTGTATCAATTTAAGTTATGTTCGAGATAAATATTCATAAATCGTGGGCCAAATATCTTAATTCTGAATTTGAGACACCATCCATGGTGCAGCTGAAATCTTTTTTACAAGATGAATTAAAAAATAAAAAAAGTATTTTTCCGGCACCTGAAAATGTTTTTAAGGCACTGCAACTTGTTCCGCTTAAAGAGGTGAAAGTGGTCATCTTAGGTCAAGATCCGTACCACGGCACGGGTCAAGCACACGGGCTTTCATTTTCCGTGCCAGCACAAATGAAAATTCCACCTTCCTTGCAAAACATTTTTAAGGAATTGGAAAGCGATTTACAAATAAAGCCAGCCGTTCACGGTGATCTTACGCGCTGGGCGCAGCAAGGTATTTTGCTTTTAAATAGTGTTTTAACAGTGCAGCAAGATTTAGCGGCCTCGCATCAAAAAAAAGGTTGGGAGCAATTCACTGATAAAATAATTTCGGTCGTAAATCAGAACTGTGATCACGTGGTGTTCCTACTCTGGGGTTCATATGCGCAGAAAAAAGCAGAATTTGTGGATCAAAGCCGTCACCTGGTCTTAAAAAGTGCGCACCCGTCTCCGTTGTCATCGTATCGCGGTTTTTTTGGCTCGAAGCCGTTTTCAAATGCCAATCAGTGGTTAAGTTCAAAAGGTATAAACCAAATTCAGTGGTGAAAAAAGTTGAATTGAAGTCCCAATGGGGTAGGCTAATCACGATCCAAATTAAATCACTTTCACAGGAGAAATTCATGTTTTTAAGACAGGCAGTAATCTTGGCGCTATTTATGTCTTCAACAGCATTTGCTGCAAAAAATTTAATTTACTGCATGGAAGGTAGCCCATCCACTTTTAATCCGCAGTTAGCTAGCGATTCTGTTAGTTTGAATTCATCAAGCCAAGCTATTTTCAATCGCCTGGTTGAATTTAAAAAAGGTTCGACCGAAGTTATTCCAAGTCTTGCTAAGTCATGGACCGTCGCAAAAAATCGTAAAACGTACACATTTAAATTGCGTGATGATGTCAGTTTTCACAGCAACGAGATGTTTAAGCCATCCCGCAAGTTCAAAGCTGATGATGTGGTTTACACTTTTAAATCGCAGATGGACACGAAGCACCCGTTAAGTATTCCTTCTGCTAACTATGAATATTTTAAAGCAATGGAGCTGGATCAGATTATTGCCGATGTTAAAAAAACCGACGACTACACAGTTGTGTTTGAGTTGAAAAAACCAGAGGCTCCGTTTTTAGCAAATTTAGCAATGGATTTTGCAAGCATCTTGTCTGAAGAGTACGCGCAAAATTTAGTGAAATCGGGAAAAGGCTTAAAAATGCTTGAGACCAATCCGATCGGCACAGGTCCATTTGTGTTTAAGTCTTACCAAAAAGATTCAGCAGTTCGGTATACAGCGTTCGATCAGTACTACAAAGGTAAACCAAAAATCGAACAACTTGTTTTTGTAATCACGACGGATTCTACAGTTCGCTTACAAAAAATGAAAACGGGCGAATGCCACGTCATGAGCGAACCACAACCTCAGGATATTGAATCCATCCAAAAGACAGCCGGCTTAAAGTTAGTATCAACAGAGGGTCTTAATGTTGGTTATGTAGCTTTTAATACGTCGAAAAAACCGTTTGATAATTTAAAAGTTAGAACAGCAATTACTCATGCACTGAATAAGAAATCTTATATCGATGCAATTTACAAAGGCCAAGGCACCGTTGCAAAGAACCCAATCCCGCCGACGATGTGGTCATACAACAACAGCACAGCGGACGATGAATACAGTATTGAAAAAGCAAAGCAGCTTTTAAAAGAGGCCGGTTTTGAAAACGGTTTTGAAACTGAACTTTGGACTTTGCCAGTTTCACGCCCCTACATGCCAAACGGAAAAAAATTAGGCGAGCTTATGCAAGCCGACTTAGCTAAAGTAGGTATCAAAGTAAAACTACAAACTTTCGATTGGCCAACTTACTTAGAAAAATCAAAAAAAGGCGAACACGCCTTTATCCAATTTGGTTGGACGGGTGATAACGGTGATCCTGATAATTTCTTGAATGTACTACTTGGTTGTTCGGCTGTAAAAGCCGGAAGTAATTATGCCCGTTGGTGCCAACCCGAATTTAATGCATTGATTCAAAAAGCTAAGGAAGAACCAACACAAGCGAAGCGCAGTGATTTGTATGAAAAAGCTCAGGTCATTTTCAAAAAAGAAAAGCCATGGGTAGCAGTTGCGCATTCGCGACAAAACAAAGTGATCAGTGATAAAGTCACAGGTTACACAATTGATCCTTTTGGACATGAACAGTTTGAAAGTGTCGATATTAAATAAATTAGTCCGCATCTTAATTTCGTTTTTCTTTATTAGCCTGGTCAGTTTTATGATTATAAGACTGATCCCGGGCGATCCTGTTACGCACATCTTAGGCGAACGCGGAGCCACCGAAGAGCGCATGCAGGAACTTAAAAAGCTTTATGGGTTAGACCAATCCTTACTGAAACAATTTCAAATTTTTGTATCGCAAGCAGCTGTGGGAAACTTCGGTGAATCCACAGTGTCGCATCAATCGGTCATGAGCGAATTTAAAGTCTTACTGCCCGCAACGATTGAACTTGCGATGCTTTCGTTAATTTGGGCATCAATCGCAGGTGTGTTATTGGGGATATTAGCCGCTGTAAAGCGTAATTCGCTTTGGGATTACTCAGCAATTTCAATTTCTACAATTGGTTTTGCTATGCCAATTTTTTGGTGGGCCTTACTTTGCATTTTCTTTTTCTCAGTTCAACTGCAGTGGCTACCGGTGTCTGGACGGATTGGTTTTGAATACGAAGTTCCTTATTACACAGGGTTTTTTCTTATCGATTCGTTACTTAGCGAAAATAGTTGGGCTGCATTTTTAAGCGCGCTTAGGCATTTAATTTTACCTGCGTTTGTATTGGGAACAATTCCACTAGCCATGATCACCCGAATTACGCGCTCGGCATTTATCGATGTTGAGAAAGAAGATTTTATTCGAACGGCCAAGGCCAAAGGTTTAAATCAATCACAAATTATTTTTAAGCACGTGATGAAAAATGCAATGCCGCAGATTTTAACCACAATTGGTTTGTCACTTGGTCAGCTGTTAACTGGCGCGATTATTACGGAAACTTTATTTTCATGGCCTGGGATCGGCCGCTGGCTAATTAAAAGTATCGAAGCCCGCGACTATCCCGTCGTGCAGGCCGGGCTTTTTTACTCGATGCTTATTATTGCATTAACAAATGTCTTGGTTGACGCGGGAATAGAAAAACTAAATCCCCGAATGCGCGCAGCAAAATGAAAATGAAGCACGTTTTTAAAAATAAAAATTTAACTATTGGACTATTGCTATTTTCATTTTTTGCATTGCTGGTATTACTTTCTTTTGTAATTACGCCTTATTCCTACCAAGAGGTTTTCGCCGAAAATCAATTGAATTTGCCATTTTGGAAATCTGGAGCAAATCCACTATTTTGGTTAGGCACTGATGATCTTGGAAGGGACACGTTATCAAGAATATTGATTGGTTCTAGATTTTCAATCGGGATTGGACTGGTATCCACTGTAATTTCTATTTTTATTGCTGCAAGTTTAGGTTTGATCTCGGGATATTATAAAGGCCGAACTGATCTGATTATCAACCAAGTCATGGAATCACTGCAGGCCCTACCAAGTTTATTACTAGCCTTGATGGTTGTGGTAATTTTAGGATCTGGATTATTTAATACTATTTTAAGTGTGACAATTGTTTCGCTACCGGCAATGTACCGCTTAGTCAGGTCAGCAGCGCTGATTGAGTGTTCGAAAGATTACGTGCAGGCATCGACAGCGCTTGGTGCTTCGCACATGCGAATTATTTTTGGACATTTACTACCAAACTGTTACACACCTATATTAGTTCAGTCCGCAGTCTGTTTTAGTGAGGCCGTGCTAAATGCAGCTGCCCTTGGCTTTCTGGGTCTTGGTGTGCAAGCTCCTTACCCTGAGTGGGGTACCATGCTAAGTGATGCGAAAAATTATATTCAACAGGCGCCCTGGTTGATGACTATTCCGGGTATTTGTTTATTGCTCTTAATTTTATCTACGCAGCTGATTAGTGATGGGTTACGAGACCAACTAGATCCGAAGCTTCGAAACCGCTAAGTTCTAGACTCCACTGCCACGAATAGTGCGCCAATGCGAAAATTTTCTTTTGTAATTCGCGTGATATTCTTAATATATATTTTCATGTGAATAATTTGGTTGATCTCATTTTGATACATAATCGACACAAAACTTTTATCTACAAAGTGCTCGCTTGTCGTAAAACTAACGCCCATGCGCGAAAAATCTTGTATAGCGATTTGAAAATGTTTTTTTTCGTCGATTGCAAAACCAACTGAATCAACCGTAATACGTTTAAATTTTCGCATACAGTAGTCTTTTGCAAAAAAAGATCCGTATGAGCGGATCTTTAGAGGCTTTAAAGCGTGGGGGTGACTAATAGTTTGTCTGTGCCTGTTAGCTTTGACACCCCTGTAATGCATTCCGAGATTTGTGGGTTACTGCCATTTATTCTTTTAGCTGCTGCTAAGGACAGGTGCTGCGTGTTTAATCCAAGCGATGTAATGGTTTTTTCTAGTTTTGTAATTTACGAAACCAAACGCTTCTAAGACGTTTTGTTTTAAGTAACCTATGCACTGTTTAAAATCCTTACCCCAGTTAGTTATTCTAGAAAATGGCCGAAACTGCCAAAAGCCTTCTGGGGTTTGGTGAATGGACTTGGCTTCGACCGCGGCTTTTGACCCATCGCCCGCAGCTTTTTTTGCACGCGCTAATTTGAACACTTTAAAGCTTTGCTGACCCATGGTGTGGCTTGCGATCTGACCTGATATGGCTTTAATAAATCCTTTGTACAACGTCCTGTTGGTGATTCTTAAAAGTAAATGAATGTGATTTGAGGTTATAGCTTGTTGGTAAATTCTAACACCGAACTTTTTGCTAAACCGCGCAAGTATCTGCTTAATCGCATGGTGATTTCTCTTAGCTAAGAAGCTATCTTTACCCATCGCCCACTCACTACGTATGACCAAATGTATGGAATCTTTTTTAGATAGTGGACGCTTTGATTTTCTTTTTTTGTAAAGTAAGGCTCCGCCGAAGAACTTTTTTTGTTGGTTAGGAAATAGTGGTAATTGCTTAGGTTTTTTCATCTTGGTGATTTAATACTTCAAGACTGGGGCTATGCCCTAGCTGCTGCGACAGAGGCCGGGTTCGGAGTGTAGGTCGGTAATCGGATTTGGGATGAGTAATGTGAGTTAAGTATTATGGGATAAGTAATTTGGTAGAAGTAGCGTGGGATCAGTAATATAGGATTTGTTGTTGAATTTACTTTCAGCGTGCAGCCGTTCTGCTTGCTTGCTGAAAGCTCTGCTTTTAGACATTTGATTTAGGTAGGGTCTGGACCTAAGTCGTATTCAAAAAAGCCTCAAAAATGCCGATCAAGGATTATGAAACTTCTTTTGCTTATCCTTACGATTTGCACAAATACAGCTGGGGCTATGGGCTATCAGCTGATAGCGGGTAAACAATTCAAAGGTGCTGAACTGTATGAAATTGCTAACGAATTTAAAAAAATTCAGCTAACCGAGCTGGATCTTACCCGCGTCGGAAAAGTTCGGCCCTTTCTTTTCGACCAAATATTTGTAGATGGCGAAAATACTAATAACGTTGCAGTTGTTGTTATGGATTTAGTCCACAATGAAAAAATACTGAAACTAGCTGGCCAGCAATTGGTATGTCATTCTGAAACAAAAAGCGGAAGAGCGTTTGCAATATATTTTTCAGACAAAAAGATGGCTAAAAGTATTTCCTACTGCCAAAATTATTCTAGCAAAACGTCATTACTAAAGTTTTTCATGCCACATGCGCGCGCAGATTTTTGTGAAACTGACTCAAGGTTAACTAAAAATTTAGTCACACTTCGAAAGACTGCCATAGAGCAAAAAGATTTGATCGTGCAAAAGGTGGGGTCGTGTTTATCGCAAAGTTTGCAAGGGGCGCAGTTAGCGATTCCTGATGGTACACTAATTACCACCTTGCTAACCAATCCACAGGTTTTGTGGAACAGTATCAGCAAACAAGCGAAGGCCTTAAAAGACTTCGTGATGAATATCTCAAGCGAACTGAAGACACTTGTGAAAAATTTTGGAACTTTAGATGGTGATCTTGTGATGAATCTTGTGTGTCATGA
>JANPNP010000189.1:0-5994 GCA_031427535.1 Bdellovibrionales bacterium
GCTTGAACCTAGCGCACACCAGGGTAAGACGGGATCTTGTGCGAAAAAGCTAGCTACGTTGAAGCCTAAAAAATTGGTTTATGGAATTATCGACCCTAATCATTTGGTGCAAGGCCGAGGAGCTGTAATTTTAAATGAAGCCGGTATCGAGGCCATTGAATACAGCGGTCTATACAAAAGTGATCTGCAACAACTTGCCGAAATATTCATTAAAAACTTTACCGAGCAAAAAGTTTTCGTCGCTGCAAAAGTAGCATCAAGTCTTGATGGGCAGATAGCTTTAAAAAATGGAGAAAGTAAATGGATTACATCTGAGGCTTCTCGGGTATATGTTCATGAGCTAAGATCTTACTACGACGCGATCTTAATTGGTTCAAATACCATACGACAGGATGACCCAGCATTAAATATTCGACATCCGCAAATTGAAAAAAAAAATAAACTGATTATCCTTGATGCCGACAATCAGATTTACAAAAGAAAATTTAAATTTATGGAAGTTCATCCACATTCAAACATCTATTTTGCTGTTTTAGAAAAAAACGCAGACAACCCCTACCAGCAACTAGAGTTTCGCAGTTTGGAAGGTCTGTTAGAACAAATTTGGAATTTAGAAATTCGATCACTGTTTATAGAGGGCGGAGCGCAAGTTTACACTTCATTTTTTCAATCGGGTTTAGTAGATCGACTCTATCTATTCATGGCGCCATCAATAATTGGCTCTTTCAGTGGATTATCATGGACTTCGATGCTGAAAATTAATTCTCTTGCTGACCAAATGGTACTTCGTAATACACAGTTAAAATGTATTGGTGCGGATATTTTTATAACAGGAAGTATGAAGACATAGTTTTAGCCGGCTTTTATCAAAAATTGTTTTTCTACTTGATGGCTATGAATAAAATTAATTTTAAAGCTAATGCCAAGGCCGGATGTACTTTCTATACTAAGCGAACCACCCATTTTCTCTATCGTGCTTTTAACAACGTCCATTCCCAGACCGCGGCCGGAAATTTCTGACGCCGCTTCTTTGGTCGAGAAGTTAGGCAGAAATATCAGATTAAGAATTTGGTCGTCCGTCAAAACTTTCGCTTCAGAATCGGTTATTATCCCTTTTTTCAATGCTTTTGAAAGCACTTTGCTACGGTCCACACCGGCCCCATCATCGAAAAATACAATACTGAAAGAATTGATATAGTCGATTGTTTGTATCGTTATAGTTCCGCTTTCGGATTTGCCAGTCGAGATTCTCAATTCAGGCGATTCAATACCATGGTCCACTGAGTTTCGGATTAAATGCACTAGGCAATCATGTAAGCCTGCAGCATGTGCAGAATTCACTAAAGCATCGCCTTTAATTTTGAGTGTAACTTTTTTATGTAACTCGTTTGAAATTTCTTCGACCATAGGAACAAATCGGTTGGCGATTTCAGCCAGCGATTTAAAATTTAATCGCTCCTGGTACCGCTGGAAATTCTCCAAAATTTCATTTGGGATTTGACTGCGCAAGGTGCTGACATAATTGAAGAATTGGTTAACAGCTAAGCCATTTATGGCGCCTAAGTTTTGCCCGTGTGTCGAATCTTTTTGAACAAGTCGATTCAAAAGCTGCAAATGTGAATCGATGACTTTGCTAATTTTGGCGATCTCGAAATTGATAGGTTCAGGGTCATCTTTTTGAATTATATTCGACATTTGCGCAAGCAGGATTGTTTCTGACGCGTGAATTTGTTCGGAAAGCACGCGCATTTTTAATAATCGGGCGTTTCCCTTCATCGTGTGCAAATCTCGTAGTAATTCAACATAGCTGGTGGCATCAAGAAAAGCTGCTTTGTTTCGGACTTCGGTTAAAATTTTACACAATCTAGTAATTTCATCCATTAAAAAACCTAAATCGTTATTTAAAATACATTCAAGCATTCCGGTCTGCTCTTTTTGTTTTTCAAATTCGGCTTCTAGCCGATCCATTTCACTGATATCTTCTACTACAAAAAGTAAACGTTCTAACTGCTGATCAGAATTCCAAATCGGAGAAATATTAAGCTTTAATTTTTTAGTGGAACTGACTTCGCCTACTTCACTTTTTGTATGGAAATTTACGACCCGGGGAAACGCCTGCTCGGTAAGAAGCCATTGAATTTCTTCCTCGCCCATAACGATGGTAACAGCATTACTGACGGCATCGTACTGCTCTGGAGTTTGTTTTAGGTCCCGGTAAAGGATATCCATTACATTCCAGCCCACAATAGCTTGGTTAAAAATGGTTGCGGAGTAATTCGATATAGGCTCGACAATAATACCGTGGGAATCGATCGAGAAAAATCCCTGACGCATATTATCTACTAATACAGCTACTTTTTTTGACTCCATTGAAATTGCTGATTGTATATCTAGCTCTTGCTTTATCTGATTTTTTTCCATTTCGACTGAAAGAATACGCTTTGAAATTATAAAAATAGCTGCGAAAAGTATGATTTCAATGAAAACCAAAGTGCTGACAGCAATCATAATTGCCTGCAAAACTCGTTTTTTTACCCGGTCTGTTTTTAAAGAAAGCTTCACCTTGCCAATTACTTTTTCACTGTGATTTTGTATCGGTCGTTCGATATGTAAAAGATCAGCCTCGGGAGTCGCCTCTTTTTTTATTGAGCTTGCCATTACTTTGTCTTCAAGATTTAAAATAGAAACGCTTGCGACATCTGGGTCCGCGGTCACAATTTGTGTAAACTGCGTTAAAACAATAACATCGTAATTTTCGAAAAAAACTTCCCCGTATTTTTGTAGGAATGTAAATAGAGTTTCGGTCTTAGTGTTCATCGCAGACTCAGCGAATACTTTTGTTTCTCGTATCATAAATACGCCAAGCAATGACATAACCACAAATGAGACAGATAAAATTGGTATTAACAGCCGCCAAAGGATGGAGCCTCGTTGAAAGATTTTACTCTTTACTGCGCTGTTTTGAGTACTGATTAGACTAGATGCCACATCTATGCTATCGGAATCGAAAATGCTAAACTTTATTATTTGATTGTATTGAATTGATACAAAAAAAGGGACACAGCGTGTCCCTTTTTTAAAAATCTAAATACTTGATTTGATTGCTATTTTAATTTGCCGTTTGGCGCAGCTTTTTCAGCTAACTTAACCAAAGCTGGTGAAGCGTCGCCACGCGTAACCATACAAAGATTTCTGACCATGATTGGATGCTTTGGATGATTCATGTTACCAAGTTTCATGTTTCCATGGACAAATGCGACAGCGCCCGGTGTTTTTTCTACAAAAGCATTTTGCTCATCGAAGTTTTTAAACATTGTAGCACTTGCTTTGTCGAATTCGGCACCGCCAAAATACTTATCTTTGATCTGCTTCATATTAACGTGCAAGTGTGGCTGAAGTGCGATCTTTACTGGAAGATCTTGGCCGCCGACTTCTTTCCAATTTTTAATCTTTCCCGTAAATAATCCCGTTACCTGTTCTTGACTTAATTTGGTAGGTCCACCCGGTGCGGTGACAAAGTAAATTTCACTGCTAGCTACATTTTTGCATTTTATGTCTTTGCTTTTTACTTCGTATTTTCTTTCCGCAACAAGTTCAAGAAGTTCATCGCATCCGCTTCCAAGAAAAGCTACATCGGCAACACCAGTGTCCACTGATGCGTAAGCGCTTTCAGCAGGAACTCCGGCATCTGTTAAAAAATTTATTTTTAGGTCTAATTGTTTTTCAGCCTCCGGAGCAATTTCCTTAAGACGACTTACCCACGACGAGCCCCATGCAATTTTTATTGTTTGCGCAGCGTAGCTACTTGAAAAACAGAAAAGAGTTGTGATGAGAACGACAGATCGAACAACGTTAGTGTTAAGCATGTATTGACTCCCTGAAAGTTTTGAAAACTTCTTGTATTTAGTTAATTGTTTCGGCTTAGTATGGTTTATATATTCAGGCATGGCTAGCCCCCCTAAACTTTCACGCAAAGTTCCAGACCTTCGCTTATCTTTAACAGATTTTTAACTTCTGATTTTCTTAATTTGAGACGAATGTGTATCGAAGATACTTCAAAAATATAATTTCTGCGAGGTTAAAGTAGCAAGCTTCAAATGACGATAGGATTGTAAATCAACCAGCGTTTAAGCAGGGGCATCTGAATGAAGGTAAGTAGTGGAAATTGGAAATTAGATGATTCTTACCCAGGTCCCGTATTGTTGATAGTAAGGCACGGTCAGACTGACTTTAATTTGAAAAGAACTTTCCAAGGCCAACTGGATGTACCACTTAACGACCTCGGTCGTATACAAGCAGAAGATAGTGCAACAGCAGTGCTAAGTGTACTTAAAATACTACCATTGTCTTTAGTTAAGTCGTGCCATCTTTTATCCTCTGATCTTTCCCGAGCTTCGGACACCGCGCGTGTAATACACAAAAGAATTAAAGAAAAGTATCTAATTCACAATGACTTAAAACTTACCACGCTTTTGCGCGAACAAAATGTTGGAGATTTGCAAGGGATGACTTTAGATGAGTTCTGCGCGCGCGCACCTAGTGAAGCAGCTTTTTATCAAAAAAGTGTATTAGAGGACCCTTATCGCTCCAGAGCACCAGGAAAAGATGCTGAATCCAAAATGGATGTTGCAAAACGAGTGCGCCAAGTTATGCAAGAAACTATAATTCCTGCTGTTGGTGAAAAGCGATCAGAACTTCATATTTGGTGCGCTCATGGATGGGTTATAAACGCATTAATGGAGTTGATGAGCCTTTCATTGGGTGCAGATCCCTATATCGGCAACGCAGATGTTTTAATAACCACTGGTAATACTTCGCATCAGAATCCATCCAGTTTAGCTACGCAATTTGATGTACAGCACACCTGGAAAATTTTGGAACATGTTGAGGTAGGCGAGCGCCTCGGCCATTTGTCGTTTGCGCGCCCAGCTGCCTAAAGTGAGAGATTATGGGTAAAACTAACATACAGCTTGTGGAAAAAATTTTTGAAGATGTTTGGAATCGTGAGTCGGTTTACACGTTAATGAAAATTATTTCTAATAAGTTTACCTATCGTCAATCTGCTATAAGCCAAATCGAGTTAGGTCCTTTGGCGTTACTAAAAACAATCGAATTATACAAAAGTTTTATGCCTGGACTAAAAATGAAAATCACCGAAATCCACCAGCATGATAAGTTAACAGTCGTAGAGTGGGTTGGTATGGGTTTACATGAGGGAACAAGTTGCAAAATTCAACCTAGTTATAAATCAATTTCTCTTCAGGGTGCGTCTGTATTTGAAATTGAAGATGGGAAATTTATTTCGTGCCAGAGCGACTGGGATGGCGAATCTCTTGTTACGCAAATAGGTATCAGCAAAGCTGAACTCAATTCTTTTCCAAATGAAAATTGCGTTTCGCTAAGATCCGAAGGAAAAAATTCTGGCCCGCCGCTTGTGGCGATTCCGTCGATGTCTAATAAAGGCTGGGGACAATGGTATAATTTTACCCGCAGCATTAAAGCAGATCGCACTATTGTAACGGCCGATATGATTGGAGTCAAGCGTGCCTTAATGGGACTTGATCCACACAAAGATTATTCCGCGAAATGGGAAAGCAAAAGTTTGAAGAATGCACTCATCGGTTCCGGTTTTAACTTTCCCATAGATTTAGTTTCTTTTTCTGTAGGCGGCGTAATCGCACTAGATTTTGCCTTAGACAACCCAGAACTTGTTCGGTCGTTAACGCTTATTGAACCCGAAGTAGGGTGGGTCTTCGGAGAGAATTATCTTTCGCAACCCACAATCGGCGAATTTATTACTGCTGAAGATAATCTATTTCGTGGTGATGTGTCCGCTGAGACTTGGTTTCAAGCAGTTAGATTATTTGGCGTTGCATCACCGGATTTTAAACTAGAAGAAGATAAGTATTGGAGTGAGGTTTCAATTTTTGCGAAAGCGCTAAAATATCGGCCGTATTTGTACAAAAATGTTGGTAATGTAGAAAAGCTAAAAAC
>JANPNP010000190.1:0-3704 GCA_031427535.1 Bdellovibrionales bacterium
ATAGCCCTTGCGGACTAGCGACTCCTTAATTCCCCAATCGGTGTGCAAAACTTCCACGGACTTTAAATTCTCTTCATCGTGCTCGTGGGCGAAATCTTCTAAGATTTTCTGCGTTCGGGTGCTGACATTGAATAGCGTCGAATCCAAATCAAAGACAGCCATTATGCGCAAATTTTGCGCAGCCATTTCGCCAGTGATTTTAAGGATTTCGTTAAGGTTTGATGAATTTTCAATCATTATTCAGCCATTAGTTAGAATCTTTCCAACAAGTATCCGTCTGTTGGCAAAAAAAGAGAAGTCTTTTCTTGGAAACACAGTTTTCTTTTGTTAACTTCTGGCCACATTTCCCAGTGTAAAAATCATTTCTATCCAAAGGGGTACCATGTGAGGAATTTAATTTTAATCACCGTTGCAGCAGCGTCCGTGTTACTTGTAGGCTGTACTAAAAAAACAGCGGAGCTTGGCACCGCTGAAAATCCAATAAAACTTCACTTCGTGCCTTCAGTTGATGCCAAAGTGATCGAAGATAATTCGAAAAAATTTAAAGAGCATCTAGAGAAAGCAACTCCTTATAAATATGAAATTACTATTCCACAGTCGTTTGTAGCTGTGGTCGAAGCCTTCGGGACAAAACGCGCTGATGTCGCAGCTATTAATACCTTTGGGTATGTTTTGGCCCACGACAAGTATCAGGCCGAGGCCCGCTTAACAGTTCTTCGCCATGGATCTTCAACTTACCAATCACAGTTCATAGCAAAAGCAGATGGAAATATAAAAAAATTAGAAGACCTTGCTGGTAAAAAAATTGCGTTTGTTGATGCGGCATCGACCTCTGGATACTTACTGCCACTAAAAACTTTAAAAGATAAAAAAATTGAACCAAAAGAAACAATGTTTGCGCAGAAGCACGACAACGTTGTGTCTATGGTTTATCAAGGTCAAGTTGATGCCGGTGCTACATTTTATTCGCCACCATCAAAAGATGACAAGGGCGTTGAACAAATCGAAGATGCGCGCCGACTTGTTAAAACTCAATACCCTGACGTCGAAAAGAAAGTCGCTATTATTTCTTTATCAGAGCCCATTCCTAACGATCCCATTGTTTTCCGTAAAGAGATGCCTGAAGAAATGAAAACAAAAATCATCCAAGCCATGATGGGATTTGTCGCAACACCCGAGGGTAAAGATGCGTTCAAAGCTATTTACGGCGTTACAGATTTAAAGTTAGCAACAGATGCCGATTACGAATCAGTCCGAACAATGCTTAAGACGCTTGGTAAAGATGCTTCTGATTTTATGAAAAAGTAATTTTACTTTTAACACGAGGTTATAATGAGTGAGCCTGTCTTAAAGATTAGAAATTTAATCAAGACTTACGACAACGGAGTGCAAGCTCTTAAAGGCGTTAGCTTCGACGTTAAGAAGGGCGAATTTCTAGTTGTAATTGGGCTAAGTGGCTCCGGTAAATCAACACTACTACGTTGTATTAACCGCTTGCATGATCCGACAAGTGGCGAAATTTTATTTGCCGGAAAAGATTCAGCTAAATTACAGTCGGCGGGCGAAATCAGGTCGCTACGTAAAAAAATGGGAATGATTTTTCAACATTTTAATTTAATACCTCGCCACACGGTTTTAGGTAACGTGTTGGTTGGCAAGTTGGCCAATACGTCGACTTGGAAAAGTTTTTTAGGATTATTTTCAGCTGAAGATAAGGCTGAAGCGATGAAGTATTTAAAACTGGTAGGAATTTCCGAGAAAGCGCACATCAGGGCCGATCAACTTTCAGGCGGGCAGCAGCAGCGAGTTGCGATTGCGCGCGCATTGACACAGAAACCAGAAAATCTTTTAGCCCACGATCCCGTTGCATCGCTTGATCCAGCAACATGCCAAATCGTTATGGACTACTTGCGGAAAGTAAATCAAGAGCTTGGAATTACCATTATCTGCAATTTGCATTTTCTATCGTTGGTACGCATTTATGCAACACGCGTAATTGCGCTAAAGGGCGGTGAACTGGTTTATGAGGGTGATCCAAAAAATATCGATCAAGCCTGGTTTGAAAAAATTTATGGTGATGGTACCAAAGAAGTTCACATCAACTAACGAAAGAATAAGTATGAAATCTAATGTCATTCGCAGGTCCATTTTAGATGCCATCACTGTGGCCGTTATCGGCCTAGTTATTATTTCGGTTATTGTCGACCCGACGACAGAGCAGTTGATGGATTTAAAATTTAATTCATTTCTGTTTCTAGGCTTGTTAGCCCTTGGAGCTTCTTTAAGTCATGTTTTAAACTCGATGTTCGGTATAAAAACAATGGGGCAAAATCTTTTTGAACCCGATTACGAAAAAGCAAAAGCCGAAGCTAAACCCATTTACCGTACTTTTTGGGGTTGGCACTTCTTTGTTACACTTATTATTTTGTTCGTGGTTGGTTTAAATAAAACGCAGTTTTCAATTGTGGAATTGCTTGATGAAGATGGTTTTGCTGGCGCTAAACGACTTTTTGCAGGAATTTTTAACCCAAATTGGGGGGTATTGCCTGCAGCTGTTTTAAATATTATTGAAACTATTTTTATGGCTTTTTTAGCTACTATGTTGGCAATTCCTTTTGCATTTGTTCTTAGTTTTATGGCAGCTAAAAATATCATGAAAGGTTCCGTTGCATTCGCAATCTACATGTTTATACGTACGTTCTTAAATGTTACCCGTTCGGTTGAAGCCCTTGTATGGGCGATCATTTTTTCGGTTTGGGTTGGTATCGGGCCGTTCGCCGGAATGCTAGCGTTAATGATTCATTCGATCGCATCTTTGACTAAGCAGTATTCTGAAATGGTAGAAACTGTTTATGAAGGGCCGATTGAAGGGGTGCAGTCATGCGGCGCTAACAAATTACAAACCATTTGGTTCGCAATTGTTCCGCAAGTTATATTGCCGTATATTTCGTTTACTGTGTATCGCTGGGATATCAACGTACGTATGGCTACTATTATTGGCTTAGTCGGTGGCGGCGGCATTGGCACCATGCTGATCAAATACCAAGGCCAAGCTATGTGGCCCGAGGTTGGTACTATCATTGTTGTCATCGCTGCAGTCGTCTGGATTATGGATCAGGCATCAGCATACATCCGTGAAGCTTTAAAATAATGTCTGAAAATAATTTTAGCTACCCGTTATTTATTCGCGAACAACATTTAGATTCCTACGGGCATGTGAACAATGCAACGTATGTTGCCTTGTTCGAAGAAGCCCGCTGGGAAATGAGCACGCAGCGGGGTTATGGTTACAATAAAGTTCACGCTACTGGCAAAGGTCCAGTCATTCTTGAAATAAGTCTAAAATTTATGAAAGAAGTAAAGCTTCGTGAAACGGTGACTATGAAAGTTGTTGAAGTCACCCAAGACAAAAAGATCACGCGGCTAAAGCAAATTATGTTTAAGGAAAATGGCGAGATCGCCTGCGAGCTTTCGCTGGTTGCGGGTTTCTTTGATTTAAAAGAGCGAAAGCTGATCATGCCGTCGCCTGAGTGGTTAGCCGTACTAGGAATAGAAGCCTAGCACTTCTGTCAAAAAGTTCGTCATAAATTAAAACATTCAAGACCGTGGTCGGTTGATCCGAAAAATATCTGTAAACTCATTTTTATAGCAGAGGTATTTTATGGAACACTTTTATGTAGCGCACCAAGGAATCCAAAAAGGCC
>JANPNP010000191.1:0-5046 GCA_031427535.1 Bdellovibrionales bacterium
CGGCAAACCTTCCGGTAATAGCCACCAGAGCGGCCTAGACCTTGGTCAGTGCGGTTTCAGACGTGTTTTCACTAGAGCGTAAAACTTTTTTTCACTTTTTAACACATTAAATTCTCAAGAATTAATTTCCGATAACACTGTATGAAAAATACAGTAAAAAACAACAACAAAAGCATTCTTCAAAAATCAATTCAAATTCAATTAATGGTAACTTTAATATCCAGCTTATTTATTTTAAGTTGCTCACGGCCGTCGACCAAATTTGTCGAACAAGCTTCCAAAGATATTTCTGGTTCGTTAGGTTGCACCGAAGTTAAAAGTAAAATATTTGACGCATTTTACACCATGATTGATCAGTCGCAAGTGGTACCGACCGCAGATTCAATAAAATTAGGCTTAGAAAAAAAGCTAGATGAAATGACTCAGCAACTGGGTTCAGATTTGAATAGCAAAGGTATAGCAGAACTAAAAAAGGAACTTAAATCACTTGTTGATATGATGCTTTCAGAATCTGCTCGTAATCCAAGTCTAACTTGGAAAGAGCAAGTTCAAAAATTAATTGAATACGAAATGGAAGATCAATCCGATTTAGTAACTGCCAAATCATCGAAACAAATTTCTGAAAAAGTTCAGACAATTAAGAAGCTAAGCGATTCACTGGGCGTTGCCTGTCAAAGCCCAGGTGCTCCGGTAACGGGTGACACGCCTGAAGCATTTCACGTATCTCCGCCTGCTAATGCATTAAAATCGGGATTGATGGCAAATGGACTAAACCGTGTTTTTGCAACAGCCTACCAAAGCTGCCGCGTACTTGATTTGCCAGAAATGGACCGAGCTACTGTGGATGTATCAGGTATTACCAGAGATGGTTCGCATGAAGATGGTATTGGTGGAAAGCGTTTTATCACAGATCTTAAGGCGGTGCAAAATTCGCACTATTACATTCGTGGAATTGCATCTGAATCTAATTGTAAAGAAATTCGTAATACTCCGCTTATTTACGACTACGGTGGATCACCGGCGGTAACAAGTACTACAATTAACTTTTTTTCGGACGCTGGTTCAGGAACTAACGTGTTAGGTGTCGATTGTTCGGCATTTATATCATCTGGTATTGCTGTAGGTGGTCTTCGGTACAAGCCAGGATTAGAAAATAAGCCGATCTACATTCGACAGAATTCTCGTAAGTTTATCAGCGCGCAAGATTCAGGATTTTCATGTTTCGAAAACGTAACAGTCTCTAAAAGTTCCACCATTAAATCAGGTGATATTATTGGAGTGATCGGTCACGTTGTAGCTGTTGACAAGCTGGGTGCAGATCCATTCGGATTAAGTCTTTTAAAATCAGAAGCAGATTGTTCACGAATAAGCCATAAGAACTTTGACATTATCATTAGTCAAAGCAGTCCTTCAAAAAATGGCATTGGAATCAATAAATACGACGCCAAAGACTATTTAGATGAATCAGTTAAGATGCAAACCGCATTTACCGAGATGGCTAAGCAGTCTTGTTTAGCTTATTTTGGTAATAAAAGTTTGAAGCCTAAAAGCAGCGAATGGGGATTCTTACGTCACAAAGGGACTGCAGAGTGTTTAGCACCGCGAGTTACAATCGCTGGTGAGTCTTGCACACAAAAGTGTTTTTAAGCGGTAAATCAAATTTCTTCAAATTCGTCTTCTGAGTTTGGGATATGATTAAAAGATATTTTAGTTTTTCCCTGGCTTAGCACGTCAAGCGTCTTGGCTAAAAACAAAGTATTTTTACCAAAACGTGAATTGATCGCATCTAGTGCCGTATCCAGCTTCGCATTTCGCGGATTATCAAAAAATGACATTTGGTCCGGTCCATCGTTTAATTGACCTAGGCCAATTGCGACTTTTACAGGTTTACGATTTTTCTGGTCATGCCAAATTTCTTTCAGCTTGTGCGAAAGAAAATATGTTTCATCGGTTTGCTGAAAGGTAACTGATTTTTCATACCGAGTGCCATCTAAAAATTTCACCGATATCGAAAGTGTACCCGCATTTAATTTTTCATCCCGTAGTCTAAATGCTCCTTTCATTAGTAGTTTTAAAGCAATTTCATAACTGCTCTCAAAATTTCTAAGCTCGGGTGCCAGGACATGCTGGTGACTTAAAGATTTCTGCACAGACTCATTACGCCAGGCTATATCTTCGCCACGCAGTTCTTTCGCAATACGAAGGCCATGAATGCTACCCCAGTGCTGCTGCAGTTGATGCTCGGAAATCTTTAGCAAATCTGAGATTATAAAGTATCCCTTTAAATTTAGTTTGTGTTTGGTTTGCGGACCTACACCAGAAATAGCTTCGATCGGAAGTGGACCTAATTTTTCTAAAATTTTTTCTTTAGGAATGATGACAAGCCCATCTGGTTTTTGCATGTCGGAAGCAATTTTCGCAATTAAAATATTCGGTCCAAAACCTATCGAGCTATTAATTTCGGAACCAACAACAGTTTTCACATGAGCCTTTAATTTTTTTGCCAGTTGAAAAGCGGCATCGACCGTTTGTTCACGACCAATTAATTTGCATGCGACCTCATCGATCGATAGCACCTTATCAATTGGAATAATCGCATCGACTGCTTTGATAATTCGGTGGTGATAATCAGTGTATAGTTTATGATTGGCATGTTTAAGAATAAGGCCAGAGCACAACTTTTTTGCTTCGCCTACATTAGTGCCTGTTTTAATTCCAAATTTCCGCGCTTCATAACTTGAAGCAATGACACTAGTAGAATCGGTAAGTGCAGGAACAACAACGACTGGTTTTCCGCGAAGCTGTGGATCTTCCTGCTGTTCGCACGATGCAAAGAACGAATTCAAATCAAATAACATCCACCGCACTGTCATTCTGCAAAATTACATATAATTTACATATTTGTCAACCATCTGAAACAAGAGTTTATTAAGGGTCCAAATGAATTTATCTCCGCTACTGAAATTCTGTTTCCTGTCGCTAATGTTGCACATTGCACTTGCCGTGCATGTGCAGTCGGTTGGGCTACTGGACGCTTCACAAACCTCTACGACTTTAGATATAACGACAGTAAATACCGTTGACGGTATAACGACAGTAAATACCGTTGACGGCAAAAATTCACCTGACATTCCGATTACGCGCAAGCTTACAAAGAACTCGGTTTCAAAAACTGTCACTAAAACAAGTCTCAACACGACGCCGATCTATCAAGAAAATTTGGCTGCAGGTGTTGCTGAAGCTGTAACCCCTGCTACAGCGGCGGCAGGGGACTTACCAACAGCGGCAGATGGTGGCTTAATTACTGACGGCTTAAAACCGCTTAATTTGACAGAAATTAATAAGTCGATCAAACGGACACAAGAAGCTATCGAGAAAAATATCGAAGGACAAATAAGACTAAAATTACTGGTCGACGAAATGGGAAGCGTAAAGCAAGTCACAGCAATGAATTCACTGGGCTATGGCTTAGACAAAGTCGCCATTGATGCCGCATGGAAATTACGTTTTATCGCTGCTAAAATTAAATCACAAAATGTTGCACTAGAAACCTACTACACTGTAAAATTCACGATCACCCACCAGTAGGATTTAGAAATCTGCCCCGTAGCACTATATTTTAATTCTTGTTATTTTTATAAAATATACTTTACTTTATACCTATATAATATAAACTATAGTTAATAAAATGGAGGCGTAATGTACATTCCCAGCAAGGCTAAAGCGACCATTAAAGACCTCGGAGCCAACATCAGAATAGCCCGCAAGCGTCGTCAGTGGACCATTGCAGAGCTTGCAAGTAAAATGGATGTTTCAGCTCCAACGGTAATCGCACTAGAAAAGGGCGAACCTACTGTTAGCCTTGCGGTACTTGTTTCAGCTCTTTGGACCTTGGGGCTAGAAAAAGAACTTATACAATTGTCCCAGCCTTCGGATGAGCAAGGTATTAAATTAATGAACACTCGCTTGCCAAAAAAAGTGAAAGCCAGCAAAAAGAAATTAAGCAATGACTTCTAAAGAATGCTTCGTCTATTTACAATTACCAGGTTCATTTGAAGTTGTGACCGTTGGAAAATTACTGTGGGAAAAAAGCGGCGCCAACTCTGAAGTGGGCACTTTTATCTATGGTAAAAGCTATTTATCAAACGAAAGTTCATTCCCGATTGATCCGTTTCAACTGCCACTTGAGCAGCGTGAATTTCAAAATACCCTGAATGAGGGGCTTCATGGCCCGCTCAGGGACTCTAGTCCAGATAGCTGGGGAAGATACATCATTCAAAAAAACACTCAACCGATTGAGCATGATCCAATAGGTTATTTATTAAATTCTGCAGGTGACCGAATTGGCGCCATGTCTTTTGGGCATGGCAAAGTCCCACCAGCACCAGTTCAAAAATTTAATAAAACTGTCGATTTAAAAAATCTAATCGCAGCAGCTCATAAGCTTGAACAAGATTTACCGCTTGAGCAGGCTGAGAAAGCCTTGCTGATGGCGGGCCCATCAGCAGGAGGCGCACGTCCAAAAACTACGATTGAGCATCAAAATAATCTTTGGTTGGCAAAATTCCCAGCTCTCAGTGATAAGAAAAATTACTCTAGAATCGAATTTGCTACTATGAAGTTAGCAAAAGACTGTGGGCTAAACGTACCTGAAGTGCAAGTAACTAAAGTGGGTACGCAAGAAGTTTTTTTGATTAAACGTTTTGATAGAAAATATGATGCAAAAGTTAATGATTATTTTCGCACTCATTTTGTAAGCGGTTTAACTTTATTAAACATTGACGAGAATGACCGACAGCGATGGTCTTACTTAGATTTAGCTGATCAAATGCGCCGATGGATAAAAAATCCTAAAAATGATTTAAAAGAACTATTTAAACGAATTGTTTTCAATGGGCTTGTTTCAAACACTGACGATCACCCAAGAAACCATGGTTTTCTTTTAAATGGCGATAGCTATAACATTTCCCCAGCTTATGATGTAGTGCCAAAGCCAGAAACAGGAACGAGCCGATACTTAGCGATGGAGATTGGCAGCCAGGGAAG
>JANPNP010000192.1:0-8853 GCA_031427535.1 Bdellovibrionales bacterium
GGAAGGCGTGCCGTATCGCCTAAATAAATAAAATTTTCATTAGGAAGCTTTCGCATCAGCTCTTTTAAAACGGTAACGCCGCCAATGCCCGAATCGAAAACTCCGATGGGCTGTGTGGCCAACGAACTAATTTTGGACTCCGTGCGCGCGCGATTCGCGAATACCGTTTGGTGACATTTCCATAAATAATCCGCGGTCGCGCATTTCTTCGATGGTGTTGGCGTTGATGTAGCTCATGCCGCTACGAATACCCCCGGTTAATTCTGAAATCACGTCTTCAATGTGGCCCTTGACAGTCACAAAAGTGGATTCACCTTCGGGCGCCATGCCAGCCGGCATATCACCGCGCCATGAAATTTGCGCTTTTTTAGAAGCCATTCCGCGATACTGTTTTTTACCGTTTACAATATCGCCCGGTGTTTCGATAGTTCCAGAAAGCATACTGCCAAGCATGATGGTGCTAGCGCCCGCGCAGAATGCCTTTACCATGTCGCCACTGGTTCTAATTCCGCCGTCAGCAATGATCGGCACGCCGTATTTTGCTGCGACCTCGGCACACATGGCAATAGCTGTTAACTGCGGAACGCCACAGCCGGTAATAATGCGCGTGGTACACATTGATCCCGGACCAATACCAACTTTAATGGCGTCAGCACCAGCTTCAATTAAGTCTGCTGCGGCATCAGGCGTTGCTAAGTTACCAGCGATGACTTCTAGATCTGAAAATTTATCTTTAAGCCATTTTAACGTTTCCATCATTTGCACGGAATGCCCATGGGCAATATCGATCGTCATTAAATTTACGCCGGCT
Organism: Bdellovibrionales bacterium; assembly: GCA_031427535.1. GTDB lineage: Bacteria > Bdellovibrionota > Bdellovibrionia > Bdellovibrionales > Bdellovibrionaceae > Pseudobdellovibrio. The sequence goes on from JANPNP010000192.1 coordinate 812, forward strand.
TTGATAAGTGCTTCAGCGCGCTCTTTAAATTCGGCATTCACTCCAATGCTTGCAGAAATAATTTGTGCGCCTGCGGCCTTTACTTTTTGAATTTCAAGTACTTGCTGATCAATATTCATAAAGCGGTGAAGAACACCAAGCCCGCCCATTTTATGCATGGCAATGGCCATTTTAGATTCAGTCACCGTGTCCATGTTAGCCGAAATAATTGGAGTTTCTAAAAATTTTGTTTTAGTTAAACGGGTGCGCAGTGACGGGTCCCGGCGTGAACGCACTTCGGATTTTGCGGGCATAATTAACACATCATCAAAAGTTAATCCGTGGTCACGTTCTTTAATTTTTTTCCAGTTAAACAGCAACGACATCAGGGGCCTCGACTTCATTTAAGTAGTGGATAAACGGTTTTAAAATAAGATAATGAAACATAAAAACCAACAGCGTTTCTAGCAGCACAGATAATGTAGCTGTTAAGGGACTTAAACGAAAAACTCTTTTTTCATCAAGTAAAGTAGATAGCACAAAAGGCACGCCCATATAGAAAACTGTTAGCCAAAGGTTTAATCTCCAGAAAAACATACTGGTTAATTTTGCAGAATGCTTAAGGGCATCGACTTTTCCATCTGCATAATCCCTGGAAAAAATCACCACAAACGGAGTTAAAAAATAATACGTGTAAGCAACTAGCCCCGGAAGAATAAATGCAAAGGTCCATAAAAATGTTTTTCCCCAGGCACGCAATGTTTCAAGCAGCCCAAGTTCAAACTTGGATCTGATAAATTCACGCCGACCATTTGCTAAACCAGCCAGCGTATGACAGCACAAAAAAGAAATAATCATCGGAAACAGTAATGATGAAACCAGGGACAGGCCGCCCCAAACAAAAATCATGTTCGATAATCCGTCACGGGATTGGATCACACGCTCAATTTGCTTATTTAATGATTGATCTACTAAGGCTGCCAGCATAAGCGCTGAAAAAACCAGCAAAAAGCCAGGCCCAAAGACATTTTTAAAATCAATTTTTATAGCGGCTGACACAGCTAAAAATCATTGATTGAGTTCATTCCAGAGTCAATAAATTCACAGTCCAAGATGTTAATGGCGCACCTGTGAAAAAGAAGTGACAAGTTTTTCCCGAAAAGTTAACTTACGCTTCTGTCAAAAACACATCAGTGCCCTGGTGGCGAAATTGGTAGACGCACAGGACTTAAAATCCTGAGCTTCCAGGAATGGGGCGTGCCGGTTCAAGTCCGGCCCAGGGCACCAAATCGGACAGTACTCGAACCCACACGCTGGGTTGGGCTGAACGGAATCAGTTTTCCTTCTTTTTCTTGGGTTTCCATTCCTTCAACACAAATCCCATCGGTTCCAGTTGCTTTTAAAACGTCTTTCGCTGGAGCATACATTCCAATTTTTATTTTCATCGGATGAATTTCTACAAATTTAATTAAATTACTAAAAATTGGTCTTTGTTTTTCAGCCGTAGCGGTATCTAGTCGCTCTATTGTTCTTCTTATTCTTTCAATCAATCCCTTTTCATCAATTTCATGTTTCATGGCATCATGAACATCTTTAGCTAACTTTTCTAGATGCCGCTAAAATTTCAGATTCAATCCGCTTTTGTCGTGATTGAACTTCGGGTAACTCTTGATTTACTTTTGATCTGTAGATTGAAACCCATTTTTCAATTAATTGCGGATCATTCAATAATTGCTTTAAAGAATTTAAAACGATTTCTTCGATCCGCGGCGCACGAACATTTTTGATCTGACATTCATGGGCCAATTCTTTTGTGAACGGATTTTTAATCTGGGCATGACCATAATAAAAGTGCTTTTCTTTACTTCGGCCTGTTCCGCTTTTACCGCCCATAGGTTTGCCGCATTCACCGCAAACAAGTAATTCAGTTAGTGAAAACGGATGATTCTTCCATTCATCGGGTTTGTACTTGTTTTTATTTTTTGTAAGACGTTCTTGAACCTGATTGAATACCACTTCATCAATAATCGGTTTCCATGCGGCTTGAATCAATGTTATTTCGCCTGACTTATTTTTAACTTCACGTTTGGCGATATAAATTTTATTTGTTAAGATGGATTGTAACGTATCGACCGAGAAAAAGTTTCCGCCCTTAGCGATGCCATATTTGTTCGTGTAAGATTTATTTCTAATTCCAAGCTCAGTTAGTTTCATTTGGGCTTTACGAACGCTACCTTTGTACCACCGTTGAATAAACCGCGCTTGGCTCGAGATTCCCAGTTTGCTGAAATTCGTTCTGCTGTTTGTTTTCTTTCGTATTGCGCGAAATTAATCAGATTAAATACCATCATCTCGCCCGCAGCGCTTGTTGTATCGAACTGTTCACGTAGAGTTATAAAGTTACAGCTGTGCTTTTTCAAAAGATCCCAGATCTCGCAAAAATCTCTGATGCTTCGTGATAGCCTAGAAAGCTCAGTCGATATAATCAGATTGATCCGGCCAGCTTGAACGTCTGAAAGGAGTCTTCTAAACTCCGGACGGTTCATGTCCTTTGCTGACTTTCCTTCGTCACAATAGAATTCAACGATTGAACCCCAGTTGGAATTCATTTTATTTTGGTGTTCAACATATTCAATAATGCGATTTTTTGCGAAACCAGCGACCCGTCTTGAATTCTGGCCTGCTCTTCAGTCGATACCCTAAGATAAATTCCAACTTTTCTCATGCGGCCTGCCTTTGAATGCCAGTCTCAGCTTCAAAACTAACTTCGTCAATTTCTAGCAAGCACTCGATCACCCGCACAATACGCTTTTCATAATCAGATTCATTTGTTTTGATCTGACACCATTCTATTTTGTATTCAATTTCCTGTTTTTTACTCAATCTCAATTTTTATCATCATCACTGACCCCCTTTATTCTATTTACCCCTTACTATTTCAATACCCATACCACCAAACCTAACCCCCGCTTCGTGACCACTTTCCCGAACATCGTTGAGGGGGAGTGGTCACGAACCGCAGGAGGGGGTTGGGTTTGGTGGTCTTCGTAAAAATTCTGATTTAATTTCAAGGGTTTAATAAAAATGAAACGTGATGATGACCAGAATTTTTACCAGAACGGATTCTGCAGAATTATTCTGGTAAATTTTAGTTTAAAATTTGATTTTTTATTTTGAGAATTTGCAATTTGAGCGTGATCACGAACAGCTGATTTTTAATTACTGAAATATTTTAAACAGATAGCGCTGTACGTAAAATTTAGTTCTGTTCGCATGTGCGACTGCAAAGAAATCTGCATATTTTGATACAGATTTCTTATAAAAATTAAGAGGTTTTGAATTATAGCTATAGAAACTTGAAGTACAACTATGTTAATTTCCACAAAGAGTGTTCCATTTAACCAAAGTTTCTGAATTTACACGGGGCCTAATTTCGAATAGACTAACGGCAATCATCTGGGTCACAGCCAACAGTTGCTCTTTTTCATCTTCAGATAGTAGCTTGCACACATGAGGCTTCAACAATTCTAGTTTTAACCAAGCTTCATCGAATTTATAGTTATTACTTTGCAAAATACTAGCAATTGCGTCACCAAAAAGTAATGCAAAATCTATTTTAGGGTCTTTATTATCTGGGAAATAGTCCTTAATTTTTTCTGATAAAATCAGTGGAGCCTCAATTTTTTAGTAGCATTCCAGGCAGTTCGAAGTCCAATTTTACTTAAATAATCTTCTCTTAAGACTTGTGTGAATTTTTTAATATATTCTTCGTCAGTCCAAGACATTTTTTATTTGATAGCAGATCACAAGCCAATTTTTGCAATCCATTTTTTTTATTGAAGCAACACACTTCTGCTAGATATGGAATATCAACACCTGCAAAGTGTTCGTATCCCAACCAGTGTCAGGCTTCATGAAAAATGCCACCCCCTCAGATTCTTGCTCAAGATAAATTTCTGGATTTAATTCAATTCCGGGAAAATTTTTATTACCCAATGACAGAGCTCGTGCAATTATACCCGATTCCTTTTGAACACAAGATAGCGTGATAGGCGTAGAAGTAATCTCAAGCAGATTTTTAACATCCTCTTTGCGATCAAAACTATTTATGCAGCTTAGTCCTTCATTTAAACTCGCACGAACTATTGATTTTAATTTTCCTAAACTTTCGGACGTCGCTGAATTACAATTAAGTTCGTTGAAAGTGACATTCTTAGGTAGATAAGTATTCGTTACACATCCCGCAATTAAAATTAAAAAAGAACTCAGGATACGTTTCATTTGTAAATCATATTATACATTTAGTGGTGAGACTACTGTGAAAGAAAATTCTTTTGTTACGCAAACAAATCTAAATGAATCCAAACTTGGATATAATCGCTCTGAAAAATGAGTCAATGAAGCCGTGGCCGCAGACGCCCCTAAAAATATGTGCGTGTTAAGACATTCAAGTGAAAGTTAAATTCGATCTATAAACTGACGCGCGGTGATAATCTCAACGTGTTGGAAGCGCTTAAGTATAAGTAAGTCTCGTCTATCCCCACTTACAATAAAAGTGCACTTGCCTTCTATTGCACATTCCAAAACACGATTATCAGCTGGGCATCTTGGAATAGCATTAATCGTCTGAGTAGGGATAACGATTTCAGCAATAGAAAAAATAGGTGAAGTTAAAACTTTCATTTCTTGAGCCGTAAGGCCAAATTTATCGGAACTCATCACACGCTCTGTTTCTTCAATTAAAAAAGGTGACGTTACCCAGATAAATTTTTTAGATAAAGCCGCCTGCACGACCTTCAATGGCAGGCCGCCAAATAAAAGAGCGGAAACTGTAATATTTGTGTCAACAATAGCGCGAATCATAGGCTTTAAGTTCGCTTGCGCAAAGTGGAAAGTACATCTTCAACAACTGAAGGCTTAACGCCCTTTTTTTTAAGTCTTTTTGATACGGCCTTTTGCGTCTGCTCAAATTCGCTGATGCTCATATATTTTCGAACGGCCTCGCGCAGATATTCACTAATCGTTCTATGTTCAGCTTTTGCATGTTTTTGAATTTCAAGCTCAAACTCAGGTGGGACCGAAAAAGCTACTATTTTAGTTGTACGCATAAAAGCCTCCTACATATGATTATACCTAGTTATACTAAGTAATACCAGTGTTTTTTGCTTCTGATTGAATTTATTGAGTTTTAAAGGCTTTTTGCCTAACAAAATCTTCAGAAGCTCCAATTAACACAGCCACAGACCTATGTGATCCATAAATTTTAACAAGTTGATTCAAATTTATAGAATTTAGCAACTTGGCTTCAGGATAAGCCTCAAACTCAACGCAAAAAACAGGCTCAACTCGACTTAAGCGGTCTCCAGCAGCGCGAGCCGGTTCTTCTACTTCGGGTTCTCGCGCACCATTAAATTTTCCCTAGCAAAATCAGTATTTTAAAAAATCCAGTGATCTCATACACAAGATGCAGCAGGCAAACCGGACTTGAACCGAGACCCAGTTCAGGTGTTAACTTTGTGGTGTCATGCCTAGGTACGTACACACCAATAACCATTGAGTAAAGAAAAATGAGAACAAAGTGTTCCCAGTTTTTGATTAATGAGAACATTAGGTTACTGCTGCGTGAGCTTTGCAAATAAGTCGGCCAACTGCTCTTTCGACATTTTCTTTTCAGCAATAGCAATCATCGCATTATAAAGTTCCACCTGCTCATCTTCGATATCAAAGCCATTTATGGCTAAAAAAGTTAGAGCAACATCGAGTGCCGTACGTTTGTTGCCATCAACAAATGCTTGGGATTCAGCCAGATGGTATGCATACGCTGCGGCCTTTAAAAATACTGTTGGGTAAAGATCATTCCCATCGAATGTAGCTTTAGGACTTTCAACAGCAGCCTCAAGCCCCGAACGATTTCTAATTCCATCAGCCCCGCCAAACTCCTTCAGCTGACGCTGATGAATCTCGAGAACGACGTCGAGTGAAATGTAGAAAGGTTCACTTTGCGAGTTTCTTGAAGACATTCTTTTGAACCTTACGGATTTTATCGCTAACTTCCAATGCCATGCGATCAACTTCTTTTTGAGTCATTGCTTCGAGAACGATTTTTTTTCCATCCACAGAAATTTTGAATGTGCTTTCGGTATCGGCGTCGACAAGACTTAAAAGTGTTTTGTCCAAAACAACAGCTTGAGTGTTACCCACTTTGGTTAACTTTTTGGCAATCATTGAGACCTCCAGGTCGATCTTAAGTATACCAATGGTATACCATAAAATCAACAGGAAACTGGAGAACGGATAGTGTCGTGGAGAACAAGTACCAGTTCTCAAGTATTTATTCTCCACCGAAGGTAGGCGGCTCAATAAAATCAGCTACTTAACTATGGAGAACACTCAGAAAGCGCGTTTCTAAGATCCGCCGGCAGGGGGCACCAAATAGCTAGAATTGTTAGATAAAATTAAAAAAACTTCGACAAAAATACTCCAAAATAAAATCACTCTGGTAGTCACCAAACGGAATCCGTAAATCTTTTTCTATCGTAAGAAAAATAACAGGCCCGAAGTCTAAACCAATATACGAGACCTTCAATTCTGAACAAATAAATATTTTAAACCAGTTGTTCTTATTGGGTAAGAAATCAGAATCCACTAAAATGGGGCTAGATCAATATGTTCAAAGTCCAAAATCCTTAAGCTCTCGAATTTTAGTCTTATGGCCAAAGATCCACACCAAATCGCCCGGCTCTAAAGCCACTGAGCTTTCGGGATTCAGAATTCTTTCTGTCCCTCTTTCGATACCTACGATGAGCCCACTAAACTCAGAGCCCAGCCCGATCTCTTTGATTGTCCTTTTCGCAAAACGTGACTCCGCAGAAATTGTAATAGATTCTAAATTGTAAAGCTCATCATGAGCTAGCTGTTCTCCTAGTTCATCAGGTTGAACCAATTGTTGTGCTGCAAAGATTTGATCTTCTGTTCCAATCACGAAGAGCTCGTCATTGGGTAAAAGGCGCTCGGACCGGCCAGGTGCAAAGATTCTTTTTCGACCTCGGTCAATCATTCCCACTGTGGCACCCGTAACGATCCGGAAACTGCTTTCTTCAAGAGTTTGCCCAGCAATTTCAGAGTCTGATGAAACAGTCATTTGTGCGAGGTTGGCATTCCAAGGAGCAAGCTGTGACATTCGGGCTAAGTTTTCAACTTCTGCAATTTCCTTCGCATTTAAATTATTCAAAAATCTATTTTCAAACCGCGAATAGATTCGCGCGACGTAACCTCGAAAAAAGTATATGAAAAGAGGTGTAAAAATTAATACCAATAAAGGTAAGTATACTGTTTGTGCAAACTGATTAATTATTAACTCAACCAGAATCAGACCAACAAGCGCTCTGAAGATTGCAATACCAACCTGAAGGCGACGTAAACGCAATAGCGAAGAAGCTTCAGTTGTGGGAAGTTTTTTTGGAACTTTAAAAACGGTCCCATACAGAAAGGGTGAGCAGGCTATAATCGTCAAGACACAAACGGTGAATCTGATATATAGCTCGTCGCCGAAAGTGGAAGTAATGAACGGTAGTCCATATCGGGACATGGCCAAACCAATCGCAAAGACAATCACAGAATTTAGCAAAACAAGAAATCCATAAGTTTTCCAAAGAAGAGTTAAGGCATTCTCTTGTCCGTTCGAGGTCATTGCTCGCTCGTACTGGTTTAGGCGATCAAGAAATTTTTGCGGAAGACGAGCGCCCAGAGGCACTCAAGCAACTCATTGCTGATGGACTCGACAGCGCTCGGCACGTTCGTGATACGTCACGGTGGAAAAGGTATTTCACTCCCACTATTCAGTACTGATTTTTTGTTTGCAAAACTACTTATCTGCATGAGTAGTTTTTTTTATGCATAAACTATTTTCTCGATGTTACTTTAGCTCAAGCCACACGGGGCAGTGGTCGGAGCCATACACATTACCTGATATCCCCACGGACTTCAGGCGGGGGAGGACTTCGGGTGCGATAAAGAAATAATCGATACGCCAACCGACGTTGCGTTCTCGAGCGGCGGTCTTC
>JANPNP010000193.1:0-4673 GCA_031427535.1 Bdellovibrionales bacterium
CCTAAAGCGGTTATTCCTAAACCCATCAAGAGTAATTGCAAGTGCACCAAATTGTCATTGATGCTATTTCCAATAAATGGCCCCGAGCCATCGATTGTAGCCAATATCGCCCAGACGCAAGTAAAAAGAGATAAAACGTAAATCCAAAACGAGTCCATCCAAATCGCAGCTAGTAGTAGCGGCAAAAATATAACGAATAAAAAGCCAGGCCCAAAGCTAGTTTCAAATACAAAGAAATTTAAAAGTGCAGTGAAGGCGAAAAGAAAAATAAGCTTCATTACATTTTTTCGAATTGCAGCAATTGGTGCTAAGCGCACACCATAAAGTTTGTAGGCAAACGGTATTAAAAACAGGCCACCGATGACGTCGCCAATCCACCACGTCGTCCAGTTTTTAAACGCTGTATCGATTTCGATGAGATGATAAGCCAGCAGTGCAAAGGTTCCGAAAGTTGCACTAATAGTTGTAGCAATTGCAATTGTGAAAATGACAAATATGGCACGACTGTGTAAGCCGTACTCTTCTTTATATCTTAATAAAAATCTAAAAAGCCATACGCCGACCACGGCCTCGGCGGTATTTCCAATTGCTATAATTAAGCAGGGCGCGAAGGCGAAACCGTTCTGATAATTAGCAAAAAACGATCCTATTAAGGTCCCAAGTGCTGCTGGCCAACCGCCAAGAAAAACAATCCAGGCCGCAATACCGGTTGCTGGCCAAACAGGTGAGGAAAAATTATTTATTGTTGCTGTTTGTAAACCTATACGGGCCGCAATGTAATACAGTATGCCCGCTACAGCGAAATAGGCTAACGACTTTGCGACTGAGCGAATATTTAGTTTTTCAATTAAACGCATACTGAATTTGAATCCTTTTTTTTTAAGATTTGCTAGTATATTATCTTTTGTTCAAAATATCCTAAGAATTTTTAATCAGTAGGTCATAATTACATGAAAGCGTTGGGCTTTGTTAAGGTGCTGTAAAGTTCTATAGTTTAGTCTTTTGGAACAAGCACGTTTGGCTTAAGCGTTGCTGACTTTGTCAGTATGGTTACTAAAAATCTGTGGCAGAAAATTAAATGCATTTTAATAAATCCATCAAAGTGGCTAATAGTCACTTTGTCTAGTTTATTGACAGTCGTGTGCTTCGCACAGACCGAGTCTTTTACAGGTATCAAAGCAAACTCGCAGCACCTTGAAATTGGTATGCACGCGGACCAAAAAGCCGTTTTAAAAATAGACGTCGAGACCGCTACGCTTGATTCCACTGATGCGAATGAAGCGGCTTTATCGCAGTTTATTGCCCAGAAAACAAAAACAGCTAGTTCGACTGTAGTCTTATCGACAGATGAAGCGTCGTTGTTGCAAAAGTCATTAGAAAACAAACAGCTAATTGGTGAGAATTTTTCAGCTGCGCCGCTAAATTTGCAGGCTTTGGCGGATCCGGTCGAATCCAAGCGAAGCCCTTTTCTTAAGTTAATTAAAAATCAAGTTCAAGGCGCTATAAAGTCAGCTAAAAATGATAAAATCGGAATTTTAATTTTAACATATACAACAGCTGCTGAAACTTTAATTTGGATTCATAGCACGCAGCTAAGTCAGTTCGAACGCAGCAGCAATGCGATATACTCGGTCGCATTAGCTTTGGTATTTGGGTTAAATAAAGATGCTTGGTCGTTAACGACTAGGCCCATTCAAAAGTTTTTTCGCCAGATACTAATGCCAGCAAATTCAAGCCCCCGAAACACGAAAGAATTTGCAGCGCGATTTTTAGGAAATTTGACCTTAGCAACTGTTGTGAGTGCGGCTCGAATTCCGCTATTATCGCTTGATGATATGATATCAAAAGGTATTCAACTGCAGCATTTTACTATGCCATTGCTACTAACCGTCGTTAGCACCACGGCTTTATTTACGTGGTCAGAACATTTGGCAATGGTTAATGAAACGACACACCCAATTACAAAATTTGTTTTTCGGCGGACTGCTGAAATGAGGTCAATCCTACTGGGGACCTTTGCTGCCACAGCAGCACTGCTATTGCCCAGTCAATACGGCCTGACCCCATGGATTACTATGGCTAGTGTCGGTATTGCCGGATCGTTACTTTACTTTAATACGGATTCGATCTCGAAGTGGCTTGAAACCAATCCGTTTCTGGTGAAATTAAAAAATCGGTTTTCATTACAATGTCGCAATTTATTTGCGAGTTAAGGAAGTCTACCGTGAAGTTACTTCAAAAGTGGAATTTTAAAAATGAACGATGATGCTGATAATTCGCGGTCCAAATAAAGTGACCCGTGATGTGAAAGTGCGATACCTGAAGCAACGCTTAAGCCTAAGCCAGTACCGCCGCCAATTTTTTTTGTGGTGAAGAATGGCTGCATAATTTTTAAATCCAGCTCGCGGGGAACCCCGGGGCCATTATCAGACACATGAATTATCACAAACGCATCTTTTTGCGAAAGCACAATTTGAATCTTGGCATGAGGTACCTTGTGGCATGCATCAAAGGCGTTACTTAGCAGATTAATCACTGCGTGTATAATTTGATTTTTCTGACAGTCGACCATTAACGGCATATCCGGAATTTTTGAGATTAAAGCTACGCCTTTGATTGTAAATTTCTCAGAACACAGTTTTAGGGCTTGGGTAATTACTTCGCGTATATCGATAGCTTGGAAGTCGTCACTGCTGCCTTCGCGCGAAAATTGCCGAAGACCTAAGATGATATCTGCAATTCGAAACGTGGTGCTTTCAATTTTTTCAATAATATCGATTAATCGTTTTTCAGAATTCATCTGAATTAGTTTTGATCGTAGCATTTCGGCATAGCCTGCAATAACGGATAAGGGCGTATTTATTTCGTGGGCGATGCCGCCAGCCATCTCACCTAGCGCTGCCATCTTTGACGACTGAACCATAGTTTTTGTTAAATTTAACACCTCAGATTTATACTTAAAGACGGCGCGGGTAGAAATGCCGATTAAAGCAAACAAAGTCAGATTAGCCGTATGAAAATGGATAAGTTCTAGTGGTGATAGCGGGCTAAAAAATCCTGCAACGATGGGTAAAATCAGCGAAACTGCTGCGGTAATTAGATACGAATTCCAAGTGAAAGCGCAACTACAGAAAATGGCGGCAACAACAAAGTAGGACCAGCGATGAAAGGCAGACCAGTCGTGTAAATCGAGCAAATAAAGGTAAACTCCAAGGTAAGAAACCAGCAGTAACATAAAAAAATAGTTTAGATTTAGCTTTGGTTTTAAATAGGTCGAGGCCAGCGCTGCAATGGAAACTATTGCAGTAATCAAACGCCCTGATAAAAAATCCATGTGGATTGGGCTTAGGGATAACATAAACCCGTAAAAAATAAAACTGCACGCAAATGCACAGATATAAAGTAATCTAGCTTTTTTCAAATCTCCGGATGCTTCTAAATCTTCAAAAATATTAGCCATTAGTGCCCAGTCGCAAGCTCGACCACTTGATTGAAAACCAAATGATTTGGTTTCGAATCCTTGCTGTCCTGTGCAAAATAGCCAACGCGCTCAAACTGGTACCGCCGTTCAAGGTTAGAATCTTTCATGCCCAGTTCCACTTTTGCATTTGTAATAACTTTAAGTGAATTTGGATTTAAGTTAGATTTAAAGGTCTTGTCATCACTTATATTTTCGGGATCGGCAACCGAAAAAAGTCGTCCATAAATTCGAACTTCAGCGGTGATGCATTCGCTGGCCGACACCCAGTGCACGATACCCTTTATTTTTCGACCATCAACCGTGGGCTTTCCGCCCAAAGTTACGGCGTCGTATTCGCAACGTAATTCAGTTATGGTACCTGAACTGTCTTTGATAACTTCCTTACACTTAATGACGTACGCATTTCGTAAGCGAACTTCTTTTCCTGGTGCCAGTCGAAAGAAATCAGCTGTTGGGTTTTCCATAAAATCAGACGCATCAATAAAAATTTCTTTCGTAAATGCAAGGGTTCGCTTTCCTAATTCAGGTTTTTTAGGATGCTGGGCGGTTTGGATGTGTTCAACGTGCCCAGTTGGCAAATTATCGATGACAACTTTTATGGGGTTCAGTACGGCCATCGCACGGTACGAGATTTCATCTAACGTATCGCGAACGCAACCTTCAAGAATTTCAAAATCAATAAGGCTTTCAGCTTTCGCGACGCCAATGCGCTTTGCAAAAAGTTGTAAGCATTCGGGGGTGTATCCGCGGCGACGCATACCTGAAATGGTTGGCATGCGTGGATCATCCCAACCCATAACTAGGTTTTCTTTTACCAGCTGTAAAAGTTTTCGTTTGCTCATGACTAGATAGGTCATATTCATGCGCGCAAATTCATACTGTTTTGGTTTCGCCGGTACGGAAACATTTTCGATACACCAGTCGTAGAAAGGACGGTGATCTTGAAATTCTAATGTGCAAATTGAATGCGTGATATGTTCGATCGCATCTGAAAGTGGGTGAGCATAATCATACATCGGATAAATGGGCCACGCGTCACCAGAACGGTGATGATGTGCTTTACGTATACGGTACAATAGTGGGTCACGCATATTCATATTGGATGATTTCATGTCGATTTTGGCCCGTAAGACATGGCTGCCGTCAGCAAATTCGCCAGATCTCATACGGCGAAATCGCCCACGCCCTGGCC
>JANPNP010000194.1:0-2941 GCA_031427535.1 Bdellovibrionales bacterium
CTAGGTCTTTTGCTTTCATCTCTAATGATGGCATATGAAATTGAATGAATGCCAATTTTTTATTCTTTGCTGAAAAGCTTTGAATTCCGTTAAGAATTAATGATTCAAAGTTCATTGCTTTGTTTTGATCGCAACCCTTAACAAGTAGCAACTTTTCGGCATGGTTGAAAAATTGTTGCATCTTAATTTCCTTAAGACTTGGACAAGCAAAAAATATGTGCTGCTGCGTTTTAATTAAATCAAATGTTGTTAGTGGCAAGCTAGAAACTGTTGGAAGGATCCATATTTGCGATTGATCTTTCACAGAGATTTGCAATTCCGGATTTTTCTGTGAAATTTGTAGTAAGTTTTTAAAAAATATAGAATCTGTTGAAAGTGTATCGGGATACTCAAACAGGTAGTCAAAGTAGGCTTCAGCGAATGAATCGTTTACGCCAGCTTGCTGAAGATTAAGTGCCATGCGCGAATAAAATTCGCGGTATTCTTTACGGTCTTGCACAAATGCAGACGAGCTCATCATATCGGTCATCTTTTTTATGTTCATCATTCCCTGTTTTAGTGGATGCGAATCCGATAAAATCATTTGAATTGCTTTCTCAGAGCTTAGTTGCTGCGTTTTTAAATATTCGACGAAAGAATCTAAAAAGCTGATGCGGTCTCGGAATGCTAGTTCTGAATATGCTTTTATCCAAACCGAAGTCATCAGCGGCCGTATACTTAAGTTATTTGCAAGTTGCTCACTTAGCATAGTGTCCGGTTGAATTGAGTCACATGGTACGTAATGTTCTGAAATTTTCCAGGGCGAATCGCAATAGCCATCTTTCGATTTTAAAACTTGTGGCCACCGCAAATTACTTACTTTAGTTTTAATTTTAGAAAGTGGGTCTTCAATTATAAAGGATCCTTTGTAGGCGTAAAAAAGAAAGTCAGCAGCAACCTCTAAAAATAAGTTCTGTCCTACTTTATTTTTTGTACGCTCTAGCAACCACATTTTGATAATGGCCCGTTCGAAATGACCTTCGGATTCAAATAACTGTGATCCAATAAACAGTCGATTTGCAGAGATTTTGAATAAAATAGGTTTTGTTTCATCTATGACGATGTTAATTCTGGATTTAAGGGGTTGCAGTTTACCTAAATACGCAGCTACAGATTCAACTCGTCTTTCAATGGCTGATACCTGTAATTCAAAGTACGTCGAATAGGGAACTGTTTGCTGAGCCGAACACCGATAAATGCTTTCAGTGCCGCTAATAGAAATTCTGTCGATCTTTTCGACGATCGAGGATTCCGTACATTGCGGTTTTGCAGAAAGCAGCAACATACCGATTACAATAAAGTACAATAGAATCGATAGGCTCCACTGCAGACGTTCAGATTTCATACTATTAGTCTAAGCAAGAAAAAGGCCGAAGAATTTGTCATTTGCGAAGTGGTTCTAAAAGTCCTACCCGCCCGACTTTGGATGACAACGGATGATTCATCAAAGGCTGAAGCCAGCGATGGGTTTCAATCAGTTTTTGCAAGCTCAATCCAGTCTTTACATTTAGGCCATCGAACATATAAACAACATCTTCTGTAGCCACGTTTCCGGATGCCCCCGGTGCGTAAGGACAACCGCCAAGACCGCCCAGACTGGTATCAAACGTGCGAACCCCAACTTCAAAAGCAGCTAGTATGTTTGCTAACGCCTGCCCGCGAGTATCGTGAAAGTGGCCAGCCAAATACTTGACTGGAATAACTTTTTTCAACTTTTTAAATAAAGACTGAACTTGGCCTGCATTGGCTGCTCCGATAGTGTCGCCAATTGAAACTTCGTAAACGCCAAGCTTGTACATCCGAACAGCCAATTGAATAACTATTTTTTCCGCGACTTCGCCCTCGAAAGGACAGCCAAAACAGGTTGATAAATAGCCGCGAACCTTAATTTTGTGTTTACGTGCTAGCTTCATCACACGTTCGAAACGTTCAAAACTTTCCTCGATAGTGCAGTTAATATTTTTTTTGCTGAAAGATTCCGTGCAAGCTGCAAAAATGGCAACTTCTTTTACGTTTGCATCAATTGCTTGCTGCATGCCTTTTTCATTCGGGACAAGAACGCCACTAGAAAATTTAGAATTATAAAAAGAACTTTTAAAATAAAGCTGCACCAGTTCAGCAGTTACAGCCATTTGCGGAACCCATTCTGACGATACAAAGGCACCCAATTCAAAATTCTTTACACCAGAAGCGATTAATTTTTCCAACAATTCTAAGCGCTTAGACGCCGTCAGCACCGTTGATTCATTCTGTAGGCCGTCACGTAGACCAACTTCGACAATTCGTACTGATGGTTTTAAACTCATGATTTGACCTCGGGCAGAAGTTCGATAAGCAAATGTCCTAAGACAACTTGGTCGCTGACTTTAACATTTATTTTATCAACTGAGGTTTTTATTTCGGCTTTTAATGTGTATTCCATTTTCATGGCTTCCATAACCAACAACGCTTGCGTCTTTTCAATGTGATCACCCGCCGCCACAAAGATTTTTGTTATTTTACCCGGCATGGGCGCAGTTATAAGATGCGGACTTTTTGATAGAGCCCTATTTTTTCTAGCACTACTTCCAAGATTAAGCTCAGTTAGGTCGTAACAGAAAGTTTGATTGCCGATACGAAACCAAAACTTCTGGTCTACAACCTGGCCCAGCACAGATCTTTCGATACCATTGATTTCTACCATAAAATTTACCGAAGCATTCATTAGATACCTCTCCAGGCTGAATTCCACGGTGAAGGACTTTCGGCTGATGATTTAGATAACGTGCCACTAGGACCGCTTACAAGAAATTTTTTGCCGCCGCGCGCGACAACGGGGCCACGCGCCTGCTGGCGCTGGCGGTGCTGGCAGCCTGCGTGGCGGCGGCTGGCTGGATCTGGCGGCAGGGCGGTTAGACTGGCT